>NZ_VPCB01000004.1:0-248218 GCF_013418435.1 Acinetobacter sp. YH12142
CAAGTAACTTGGACCAGTGTTGATCATTTAGCATTGTTCGAGGCATAGCGAGTGTAAAATTGGGTTTGGCGATTTAATTTTACTATCTCGCTATTTTTTTAATCAACAAATGTCAACAGACCCTAATGTAATAGATTTGATTTTCACAACATACTGTTGTTTTTGATTAGTGAACGACAGCGATAGGCTGTAAATATTTATTGATATACTCATCGCGAATAGCAGGTCTTTCATCAGGACTAGCTTTTTGCATACGTGTCGCGAGTTCTTTACGTTCTAAAGTACTCATTTTTTGCCATGTTTCGCGCATACGCTGCTTTTCACTATCTGGAAGTTGGGTGAACCAATCCATGCGCTGTTGCAAGCTGACACGTTGATCTGCAGGAATCTCTTTGAGAGCCTGATACTTTTTAATTAAAGCCTGTTGTTCTGCTTCAGATAGCGAATCCCAAGTTTCATTGACTTGAGTATTTGCATCTTTTGAAAATATCCAAAAGCGATCAAAGCCAGCAAAACTGGTTTGCAAAAAACTAAAAGCACAGAATGCAATTGCTAATTTTTTAGCTGCCATGTGGAACTTTGTCCTCACCCAGAACCATCAACATTTCAAGATCTTCCACCATTTGAGGGGAGAGCTTAGGGGTTGAAATCACCTGATTTTGTGGTTTGTCATCCAGTACAGTCGCATTCGGTAAAATGACAAAACCTGCAATTGCTGCTGCAAGTGCAAAGCCAGACATTTTCCAGAAACCATAACGTGAAGTTTCGCGCTGATGAATATCTTCAAGCACGTTATTCATGACAGTTGCTTTGTCTTTATGGTGCTGTGCGAGTCCATCAAGTTTGGAAGTTACTTGCTTTAAGAAATCATCTTGTTTCATTCGGATGATCCTCCCATATGTGGATTCAAATGTGCCAAAGCGGTACGTAAACCTTGAATGGCACGGTGGTAATGTGTTTTCACACTGCCTTCGGAACAATTCATAATTTCTGCAGTTGTATGCGTATCAAAGCCTTCCCAAGCTCGCAACATAAATGCTTGTTGCTGGCGGACTGGAAGTTCTGCGATAGCATCTTGTATTTCCTCTGCAGTGACAGCCTGATCCAGAAAGTCGAAAGGGTTTGGTGTAGATTCATCTACAACATCCTGTATTTCGACATCGTCGTCATCTAGGCTGACTTTTCTAAATAAGGAAAACGGCTGCGAACGACGTGCTTCTTTTCGACGCCAGTCTTGCAGCTTGTTATTTAAAATGGTGTAAAACAGGGGATACCATTCCTCTGTGGACTTTTCAGCATAAGCTTTATGTAAGGAAATAAAGGCTTCTTGCACCAAGTCCATGGCAATGCCATGTTGACCGTGCGTTGCACTTTCCATCATTACTAAAGCACGCCCCGTCACTTCATTCATGAAGTTTTTCAGGCGAGACTCAGCCGTGCTTTTTAAAACACTGCTGTCTTGCGTCTCGGACTTTTTGGGTGCTAAATCCATAGAGATGGAAAATCCTGTCATCGGATACCCACCATTATTTCCATATTCATATACAAATAACGATGGAAATAATGGTTAGGTTGACAAAAAGAATTATTATTTTTTCTAGTGTAGTCTATTTTTTTCAGGCTTAAGCGCTAAATACAATAAAATAACGATTTTACTGACGCTGACGTACCATTTCAAAAAAACAGATCGAGCCAGCAATGGCTACGTTTAACGATTCTTGACCACCCGGTTGAGGAATCGCAACGGCTTCTGCATGTTGTAATGCATACTCAGAAACACCTTGACCCTCATTGCCTAAAATCCACACACATTGTTTGCGCAAATTTTTGCTATATAGGTTTTCAGACTGATGTGAGCTTGTTGCATACACTGGAATTTTGAATTTCGTCAAAATATCTTCAAGGGCAATATTTTCAAAGGTATTTAATGAAAAATGTGCGCCCATACCTGCGCGTAATACACGCGGTGACCAGAGTGATGCAGAGCCTTTGGTACAAACGACTTGCTCAATACCTGCTGCGGCAGCAGAACGGAGTAGGGTGCCTACATTACCAGGGTCTTGAATGTTGTCTAAAATTAAGGTGTCTTCACTGAAGTTAAGCGCTTCACTTGAACTTGGTAAATCCACAATCGCTAAGCAAGCAATAGATGTTCCAAGTGTACTGATATCTTTGTATAAAGATTCACTTAGAATAAACACCGCACCTTGATATTGTTCCGCAATGCGGTCGAAGTCGGCATGATTAATTGCTTGTTCAGTGGTGAAAATCGATTTGATTGGACGTTTTGAGTCTAACCATGACAACACCAAGTGTGTGCCTTCCAAAACAGTTTGACCTTGTTTTTTACGGTAGGCATTTTGTTCAATTAAGCCACGTAGGTGCTTAATTTTCGGGTTGTCTTTTGATTCGAGATAAATCAGAGCCATGGGGGAGATATCCACGAAAGTCAGCAAAAATACTGACTTTCGTTATAAGAAATTAATTATGGTATGACGTAACTAGGTCAACTTCGTTTTTAGAACCAATAATCACAGGAACACGTTGATGAAGTTCTGTTGGTTGGATGTCTAGAATGCGGACACGGCCTGTTGTAGAAGCACCGCCAGCTTGTTCCATCAACATACTCATTGGGTTTGCTTCGTACATTAAACGTAGACGGCCTGCTTTTTTCGGATCTTTGAAGTCGTATGGATACATGAAGATACCGCTACGGCAAAGAATACGATGAATATCACCCACCATACATGCGACCCAACGCATATTGAAGTCTTTTTCACGCGGGCCAGTTTTACCTGCAAGAAGTTCGTCGATATAACGTTTTACAGGTTCTTCCCAGTGACGCTGGTTCGATGCATTAATTGCATATTCTTTAGTGTCTGCTGCAACCGCAATCGCATCTTTAGTTAATAAGAATTCTTTGCTTTCTGGATCAAAAGTAAAGAAGACTACGCCAGCACCGACAGTTAGAGCCATCATTGTTGATGGACCATACAGTACATAACCTGCAGCCGCTTGATTCACACCCGCTTGCATGAAATCTTCAGCTTGCGTTACCGCATTTTTTGCAGGAAGAATTGAGAAAATTGTGCCAACACACATGTTGATATCGATGTTGCTTGAACCATCTAATGGGTCGAACAAAACAAGATAATCGCCATTTTCTTGAGCTGGTGTGAATTCATCTAATTCTTCAGATGCCAAACCACCGACATGTGGATGAACTTTTAATGCATCGATGAGGTAATCATTTGAAATGACATCAAGTTTCTTTTGTTCTTCACCTTGAACGTTTTCGTGTTGCGCGCTACCCAATACACCAGCCAAAGCACCTTTTTGTAAAAGAAGGTCGATGTCTTTGCATGTATTACCAATTGTTTCAATAACTTGTGCTAATGCAGGAGTAAGATTACCACTTTGTTGTTGTAGAAATTGGGAAAGGGTGAGATTTGACATAACCGGAAAACTCCAAATATTAATTTATCAAAAATGATAAAAATGTGATTGTGCAACATTTTAGATGAGAACGAAGGAAAAGAAAAATTAAACTAGACTATTTGTCGTGATTTTACCCTTGCAAGTCCTGAATAACATGCTATGTTGAATCTAATGTATAAATCGAAAGACAGGGAGCACAACAATGACCACACAAAAATTTGATGCGACTCCGACTGCAACTGAGGGATTGAATTTAGACGATATTTCTGCGGATACCGTAAAAGCTGCATGGAGCAGTTACGAAGCAAAAGCAGAGTATAAAAAGTTCAATAAACATGACCTCATTGAGTCGATGCAAACAGAAAAAGAAAATGCTGAACATCCAGAAGCAGAAGCTTAATAATTTGGATTGTTAAGCTAATTTTCTAGTTGGTAAAGCTAAGGATCTCATTTTAAAAGTCGTTCATTTGCATTTTAATTTATTATTTTTTATGTTCTAAAGCCGCTAATCGAATTTATCCTGAGTTAAAGGGCTAAATTGCGTTAAAGCACAGAACGTTGCAATAGAATGATGCAAATGAAACGATATAAATTAAATGATACGGGTTAAATAAAAAAGCACTCATTAATGAGTGCTTTTTTTAGCTCAGACTTATTCAAGTCTTATTTAAGTAGCGGAGGAACAGCTTCGTAGTTAATTTCTACGCGGCGGTTTTCTTTCCATGCATTTTCATCATGACCCGCATTGATTGGCATTTCTTTACCATAGCTAACTGCTTCAAGCTGATTTGGACTTACACCCGTTGTAATCAGAAAGCTTTCAACAGCTTTGGCACGACGTTCACCAAGTGCCATGTTGTATTCACGAGTACCACGTTCATCGGTGTGACCTGTTAAAGCCACGCGTGAGTTTGCATTAGCAACAAGGAACTGTGCATGAGCTTGAAGGGTTTGTAAGTCTTCATTGCTTAGCTCGGTACTGTCGTAGTCAAAGTGTACTACGCGCTTCGCTAAAAATGCTTTATTCGCTTCAGTAACACCTTTAGATGATGCACCCGCTAGGTTTTGTGCATTGAGTGCTGCATCTTCACTTAAACCAGAAGTGTTTACAGTGGTTGAGCCATTTGGGTTTTGTCCTGCTTGTACGTCTGCTGCAGGTTTACGGCTGGCACAACCAGTCATTACTAATGCTGTAGCTAAAACAGGTAGCGCAATCAGTTTCATTGCTTTCATATTGATCTCCATGACGGTTATTTATGATGTTTCATTAAAAAGTTATTGTTGAATAAATCATGCAGTGTTTATTTCGGTGCCCAAGCTGGCTCACGAACTTCACCTTGTTCACTTGGTAAGTTCATGCGGAAACGACCATCTAAAGACATGATCGAGAGCAAACCACGGTTTGCTTCACGTGTTGCATACACCACCATTTGACCATTTGGAGAGAAGCTTGGGGATTCATCTAAACTTGTTGGTGTTAAAATATTGGTTACACCAGAACCAATGTCTTGAACCGCAACTTTATAGTTACTACCGCTAGGACGATGCACCAAAGCTAATTTTTTACCATCAGCACTTAAAGTGCCACGGGCATTAAATGCACCACGGAAAGTCAAACGTTTTACACTTTCAGTATTTAAGTTGTAGGTATAAATTTGTGGAGAGCCACCACGGTCAGAGGTAAAAATAAATGATTTACCGTCAGGGGCATAACGTGCTTCTGTATCAATCGCTGTGTCATTGGTCATGCGTTTTAATTGGCGAGTCTGTAAATCCATTTGATAGATTTCAGGATTGCCATGCATTGAAGCGGTAAACAACATGCTTTTACCATCTGGCGAGAAGCTTGGTGCACCATTCAGGCCACGGAAACTTGCTACTTTTTCACGGTTACCACTTGCTAAGTCTTGGATGTAAATCGCAGGGCGCTTGGTTTCAAAAGAAACATAAGCTAGCTTTTTCGCATCAGGTGTCCACGCAGGGGACAGGATTGGATCACGTGAAGTCAAAATGGTGCGTGGCTGCTCCCCATCTGTGTCGGCAATTTGTAGGGTATAGCGCTGATCTGGTGTTGCTGCATTACGCAATACATAGGCAATACGGCCGCTGAAGTCACCTGGAATACCCGTTAAAGCTTGATAGATTGCATCACTGATCATATGCGCTGCTTGACGATAACGTGAAGCAGGTACAGTGAGTAGTTCATTTAACAGGTATTGTTTTTTTTCAACATCATACAGTTGGTAGTGAATTTCATAAGAGCCATCAGCCGTTGTTTTTGATGTGCCTGTCACGACATAGGGTACGCCCGCAGCTTTCCATGCTTCTGCATTAGGTGAATTTATTGTTGCAGTTGCAGGTAAGTTTTTAGAGGCACTGGTAAATTTACCTGAGCGGTTCAAGTCATTTTCAACCACTGGATAAATATTTGAGTCATTACTAAAAGGCACGATCGCAATTTTAGGTGCTTCTTCAGGAGCTTTAGTGATTTCGAGGTGAAGCTGCGCATGCGTTTGAGTCACTAAAACTGGGCTCAAAGCAGTGAATACGGCTAAGCAAAGAAGATGTTTACGCGTCATTTCCATCATTCGCTAACTACTCTAAAAATGTGAGTTATTGTCTGTATTAGGTTGTGTCACATAATGGCATGATTTTGAATTATTAAAAGCACAACATTATGATTAATCTGTTATTCGTCTGTGAATTCGTGTCTAAATGTTTGCCTATTTTGATGATGCTTAATTATAAAAATATAAGGTTCTGCTGAACTGATGTCCTTATTTAGAGTGGAAAGACATATAAATCAACCGAGATTCACGGCGAGCATCTGGATTTTCTGGTAAATCAAAAGGGGCTGAGCTAAGGATGGCTTTTTCAATACTCTTTTTAAATGCACGATTTGGCGCATCAAGAATCACTATCGATTGAATTGAACCAAATGATGTCAGTGTAATTCGAGCATTGGCTTTTTGCCCAGTTGAATCTGCTGGAGCTTGCCAACGGCTCAAGATTAAATGTTTAATTTCGGTTTTGGTCCCAGATGCAAGCTTTTTGGCTTGTGATTTACGAGAAGCCTCAGCGCTTGCTGTTCGTTTAGCTGTCGCAGCAGTTTGTTCACGTTCGCGCTTGTATTGCTCAGACTTTGCCTTTGCGGTAGTCATAGGTACATTCGCGGAACTCACCGCGACCTTTTCAGGTTGAATCTGAGTCGATGCTGGATTGTCAGTAGGGCTGGCTAAGGTTGATGATGAGCCTGCCATTACAGAAAATAGAAACAAAAATTTCAAATGTGCCATAAGTTGTAATTAGTCCAATGATCAATTTAAAAATTTAAATGGGTATCGTTATTTCGCTATAAATTTTGTTATAAAAATGCGCGCTTGTTTACGTGCCTCTGGATCAGATGGCATGGGATAAGGTGCAGCATCGCGAACGGCAGTTTCAATACTGGCTTTCAAATCTGGATCGCTAGAATTGATAATAATAGAATGTACACGTCCATTGTCTGCGAGATTAACACGTACAGATGCCGATTTTCCTGTAGAACCTTTGGGAACTTGCCAAGCACGGCGAATTTTATCTGCAAAATCTTTTTTTGCTGTGAGAGCAATTTTTTTGGCTTCAGCTTTTTTCTTTGCAGCCTCATCATTTGAATTTTTTGCCATGGCTGTAGGCGGAAATTGTACTTCTTGTAAAGCTTGCTCAGGTTGATTTGTTTTAGCATTATCCTTCAGCAAAGCTTTAAATTGTTCGGATGATATATTTTCAGGCGTTGCCGAAGAGGGGATATAAATTGACCGACTTTGAGCAATTGTTTGGCTGCAAATAAGTAAGAGTGTAGAAAATAAAAAAAGTGGTTTCATCTTTTATGATTCTTTATAGAAGTAAATGAAAAATCCCCACAAGGTTTGCAGGGATTTAAAAATTAACGTGATGACTTGAAGGTGGACGTAAACCTTTGAGCTTCACGTTTTGCATCTGGGTCACTCGGCATTGGGTATGGTGCAGCAGCTCGAACAGCAGCCTCAATACTGGCTTTCATATCAGGGTCACTAGAGTTCACAATCACTGACTGAACTGAACCACTTTCCGTAAGGGTAACGCGAGCAGTTGCCGATTTACCAGCAGAGTCAAAAGGTGTATCCCATGCACGGCGGATTTTGTTTTCAAAATCACGTTTAGCAGTTGAGGCAATTTTCTTCGCTTCAGCCTTTTTCTGTGCGGCTTCTTCAGCTGCTTTTTTAGCTGATGAAGCTTTGGCTTCTTCGGCTGCACGTTCGCGTGCTTCGGCATCGGCTTTAGCCTTTGCATCTGCCTTGGCTTTTGCATCGGCATCTGCTTTACGTTTTGCAACTTCTGCATTGGCCTTGGCTTTCGCATCAGCATCTGCTTTACGTTTTGCAGCTTCCGCATTGGCCTTAGCTTTGGCATCAGCATCTGCTTTACGTTTTGCAGCTTCCGCATTGGCTTTAGCTTTTGCATCGGCATCTGCTTTACGTTTTGCAGCTTCTGCATTGGCCTTAGCTTTGGCATCAGCATCTGCTTTACGTTTTGCAGCTTCTGCATTGGCCTTGGCTTTCGCATCAGCATCTGCTTTACGTTTTGCAGCTTCCGCATTGGCTTTAGCTTTCGCGTCTGCATCTGCTTTACGTTTTGCAGCATCCGCATTGGCCTTGGCTTTGGCATCAGCATCTGCTTTACGTTTTGCTGCTTCAGCATTGGCTTTCGCCGTAGCATCTGCTTTTGCCTTAGCCGCATCCGCTTTAGCTTCTTGTTGTGCTTTTAGTTTTGCAGCTTCAGCCGCTTTAGCTTGTTCTTGAGCACGCTTTGCATTGTCCGCAGCTTTTTGTTCAGCAAGCTGCTGTGCTTTTGCCGCAGCGAGTGCCTGTTGAGCAGCAACCTGTGGATCTGCCTTAGGTGGTTCTGCTGGTTTAGGTGGTGCAGCCGTTGGAATCTCGGGTGCTGGTTCAACGCTAGGTTCTGCTGTTTGCGTGATTTGTTCAGCTACATTTTCATGCGCGGTTTCATCAAACTCTGTGACTTCACGAGTTACAGGTTTCAAATCTTCCGGTTTTACCAAAACAGTGGTTATTTTTTTAGGGGGCTCAGGTGGTTTACTCATGCCAAGATAAAGTAAGCCAACCACAGCGACGATATGCACACCTAGTGTGAAACCAATCGCAACGGCTTTTTGTTTAAAAGGCGGCTTGTTGAAATCTTTCATAAATTATTTTAATGGCTCAGTCAGTAAACCTACTTGTGTTAAACCTGCATCTTGAAGGGCAGACATGAGTTTCATGACTTCACCATAAGGACGAGATTCACTGCCGTTAATCAGGACACTCATTTGCTTTTTCTGTTCGTTCGCTTCATTTTGTGAAGCAGTTAAAACAGATTTTAGTTCATCAAGTGTGAGTACATCATTCTGATGATTTTTATCTTCGAGTTTGATCGTTCCATCCGCCTCAAGTGTAACAATCGCAGGGCGATCTTCCACTTGCATAGGCGTGCCATTTGCCTGTGGTAAGTCGACTTTGACGCCTGTGGTGATCATAGGTGCAGTGACCATGAAAATCACCAATAAAACCAACATGACATCAATATAAGGTACGACGTTCATGTCACTTTTTAATGGTTTTTTGATGCGCTCAAAGCGTCCAGAACGTTGAATAGCCATTAGTCATTGTCCTGAGTTGAACCTACAGACTGGCGTTGTAATAACGCAACCATTTCTTCGGCAAAAAGCGCACGATCGTTATAAACGGCTTCACCTTTGGCTGTGAAATGGTTAAATGCAAGTACAGCAGGAATCGCTGCAAAAAGACCAATTGCCGTTGCAATCAATGCCTCTGCAATACCAGGAGCAACCGTAGCAAGGGTGACTTGGTCAACATCTGCCAAACCAATAAAGGCGTTCATAATGCCCCAAACGGTACCAAATAAACCAACATAGGGAGCAACTGAGCCAATACTCGCAAGCGCGCCTAAACCATTTTCTAAATGTCCTTGGTCACGGCTTAAACCCACACGAAGAATACGTTCTGTACCTTCAATTGATTGTTCTGCACTGGCATGACGTTTTTTAAGTTTGAAAAACTCGCCTAAACCTTGATAGAAGACATCTTCAAGGCCAACACGTTTCGAGTTGAGTTGAGCATTGTTGTATAAAGTGTTGAGTTCGGCGCCAGACCAAAAGATTTTTTGGAAATGTTCATCATCAGCCTGCGCTTTTTTATAACTCATGTGTAACTTGGCAATCAGATACCAACTGAATAACGAAGCTAAGAGCAGCAGGAGCATTACCAGTTGTACGACAGGACTTGCTTGTAAGATGAGGTCTGAAACTTTGAGTGTTGATTCTAGTTGAGTTGCCATAGTTACTACATGTGCCAAATAATTTTTTTAATCTTGTTCCAATTCTTTCAGAATCAGTTCACGTATTTCATCAGGAAGGCGACGGGGTTTCATCTCTGCACTGATACATGCCAATTCTACCTCACCTGATGCCAGCATAATATCACCACGATAAATATTTTGTTGCAACACAAATGACGTAGCCTTACACGAAACTACACTTGCTGTAACAGTAATCAGGTCATCCATTAATATAGGGCGTGAATATTTCACATTAATTTTATGAACGACAAAGTTGTAATCTTTTTGATGCCAATAATGGTCTACACCTGAAGCGCGTAGCCATTCTGTGCGGGTACGCTCCATAAAGCGAATATGATTTGCGTGGTAAACAATGCCACCTGCATCTGTATCTTCAATATATACACGAATGTTGAATTCGAATTTATTCGCCATGAGAGTGTTCCGTCTTTATAAAATCTGAAAAATATTGTTCTGCACTTCAGCATAGAATTAGAGCATTTAAAAATGGCGATAATTCAATGATTCGTCAAGTGCTTCAATGACGGGCAGTTTAGCACCGTGAGTCATCAGTCCAATGGCACAAGGTTTCAACTCACGTAAATCTTTAACTTCCGTAGTTGTAATTATTGATTAAAAAAGAGACTGCTTTTAATTTGTTTGTTCATCTAATTTAAATTTTGTATCGACAAAATCCTGTAGATGAGCTGCTAAATATCCCGCAATATGAAAGTGAGTTTCTTCCATTTTCTTTTTCTGTTGCTTTGGGAGTAATGCTTTTAAAGATTCATACATATACGTTAAGCAGCAAAAGCCAAGGCCAATAACTAACATGAGTAAAAGTTTATTAGGTAGATCTATCCAGAAAAACACATAAACGAGTATGACTAAAGTAAAGAATGAGAAGCTGAAATACAACGTATTAATTTTTGCTGGCTTAAAGTTTTCCTTGACCAAAGCTTGTACGTCGTCGTGATAGTACGTCCCAATAAAAATGAGGGCAGAAGTATAGTTGAAGCTCAGGTTTTTTATACGATATGCAGAAGGCGATTGTTTAATAGTTAAGATATTATCTTCACTTACTTCTATGGTTTCTTTGCTAAGAATGTTTTCACATTCGACAGTGATAAAATAATTGTATTCGGTGTGGAATAAGCTTTCAAAATCACTCATTTGTTTTGGGCTAAATGAACTGATAGGTTGTTCTCTGGGAATGTGTTCAATGGCACTGTCTAATGGTAGGTTTTGAATGTAGTCGCTATTAATTTTGTTAATTATTCTATTCTCAAGATTTATCATTTTAGTCTATTGTTTGTAGTGGCTTGAATTTATTTTAAAAATTTAAATAAACATGCAGGGAGCATTTAACTCCCTGAAGTCGTTCAGTGAATTATCGTTTACTTATCTTTCGGCTCTGGTGGTGTCATCCCAAACTGTAAATACGCCATATTGGTGGCAATACGTCCACGCGCAGTACGCATGACATAGCCTTGCTGAATGAGGTAGGGCTCGATTACATCTTCTAGCGTCCCTGAGTCTTCTGCCATAGCAGCAGCTAGAGCTTCTACACCTGCAGGGCCACCATCAAAACGCTCTAGTAGCATTGATAAATAACGGCGGTCTAGCGTATCTAAACCATCTTTATCGACATTTAGCATGTCCAAAGCACGTTGAGCCATCTCTTGGGTTACTTCACCTGTGCCTTTGACTTGCGCATAATCACGGACCCGGCGTAATAAACGGTTTGCAATACGAGGTGTCCCACGAGCACGGCGTGCAACTTCTTGAGCACCTTCGGCGGTCATGGGCACATCCATCAAGTTGGCAGAACGAGTCACAATATGCGTTAAGTCTTTGACAGAATAGAACTCTAAACGTTGTACGATACCGAAACGGTCACGTAAAGGAGAGGTCAGTAGGCCTGCACGAGTCGTCGCTGCAACAAGAGTGAAGGGTGGTAAATCCAGTTTGATCGAACGGGCAGCAGGGCCTTCACCAATCATGATGTCGAGTTGGTAATCCTCCATCGCTGGATAGAGAATTTCCTCGATGACCGGTGAAAGACGATGGATCTCATCAATAAATAAAACATCACCTTCTTCGAGGTTGGTTAGCATTGCAGCCAAATCGCCTGCACGCTCAAGGACGGGGCCTGATGTTGATTTTAAGTTGCCGCCCATTTCACGGGCAATAATATTGGCCAGTGTGGTTTTACCTAAACCCGGTGGGCCAAAAATTAAGGTGTGATCAAGTGCTTCTTCACGGCCACGTGCAGCACCGATAAAGATTTCCATTTGTTCACGGACGACAGGCTGCCCGATGTAGTCATCAAGGGAAGTTGGGCGGATGGCGCGGTCGAAGTGGTCTTCGGGCTTTTCGGAACCACTGATAAGACGGTCTTGCATATAATTAAATCAATCTCTGGCTGAACTTTCGAGGCACAGCCTCAAGTTGTGATTTGTGTTAAGGTGCCATTGTGTAGGCATTGCTTTACTTTTGAAAGATCAAAAGTAACAAAAATCTTGTGTTGGATTGAGGATATATCCTTATATCCCAATCCAACATGGCGACATTCATGTCGCCTTCGTGTATACAATTTAGGTGTATTGGTATGTCTATTTGAATTATTTATTCATCGACTTAAGTGCTGCACGGATAATGTCGCTGGCTTCAGTATAATCAGCTTTGACGGCATTAATTAGCTTTTGTGCTTCAATTGGCTTGTAACCTAATGATTGCAATGCCGCCTCAGCTTCGGCAACGGCAGAGTTGCCTGTAAATTGAATTTGTTCAACAGTTGAATTGGTTGGTGCAGTCCCTGAAGCCATGGCTTTAAAGCGATCACGTAACTCAATCATGAGGCGTTCAGCGGTCTTTTTGCCTACACCCGGAACTTTGACTAAAGTGTTTACATCTTCATGTTCAACCGTGTGAATCAGCATTTCAACACTTAATGTTGATAAAATGCCCAGTGCCATTTTAGGGCCTACGCCGTTAACTTTTAACAGTGTGCGGAAGATCAGTTTTTCTTGAGCATTGCTAAATCCATACAGCAGTTGTGCATCTTCACGTACAGCCAGATGTGTCCACAAGGTAATTTTTTGACCTTTCTGTAGTTGGCAAAATGTTGAAAGTGGGGTGTCAATTTCATAGCCCACACCATTTACATTGAGTAATACCGTTGGTGCTTCCAATGCCAGCACTTCGCCAATTAAACATCCGATCATGTCATTTATTCACTTTATTTCAGTTTAGTCTGAGCTATTTGCTCAATTTCAATTTGTTGCGAGATTAGCGTGAAGGCCAGCGAATTACTAGCCTTCACATTTTTTCAGCTTTAAAAGAAACCAACTTTATTGCCTTGAAGTTCCTGTGCAAGGTTATAAGCCTGATGGTCTGAAAATTTAGAGATAATATCCAATACTTGCATGATGTTTTCATAATGCAACGGCCCAAAATGTGCCCCCGAACGGTGGAGAATGGACATCAGTCGCTGTTCTTTAAAACTCAAGGTTTTATTTGGCGTAGTTAGAGGAATAAATGCATCTAAAATATTTTGTAGACTTTGATGCGCAATAATCTCTAAGCCGGCTTTTTGTGGATGTTCAAAAATTTTATCGCGAGCTAATTCTTTTGCTCGGTTAATTCCACGCTCAATATCTTCACTGCAATATTGCAATAAACTGCCTTTGAGTTGACCTGACAAAATATCATGATGATGACGGGCAAAGGCAGTCGTGACTTCTTCGACTAGACGTTTCATCACACGACCTCGTAATGCGGCAATTTTTTGTTGCCAAGTGGTATCAGTCATAGCCAATTCGGCAGGTATGCCATAGTCACCGACCAAATCAAGGAAAATGGGCTCAACTTCGTTATAGTTCAACATGTTGAGGATAATGCCATCTTCAAGGTCAATTAAGGCATAACAAATATCATCTGCGGCTTCAAGCAAATAAGTCAACGGATGACGACAGTAGTGATATTCGCCCAGTTGAATTAAACCGAGTTGTTCTGCAATTTGCTGCAAGATTTCTTTTTCTGCTTGATAACAACCAAACTTTGCTCGTTGGCTCGCAGGTTTATTGCCTTGCGATGCAATGGTTTTTGAAAGCCAGGGGTATTTTAAATATGCACCTAAAGTTGCATAGGTTAAACGCATACCCCCATCATTTGGATGATAATCAATTTTAGTCAGTAGGCGTAAACCTTGGGCATTGCCTTCAAACTGTCTCACGTCGGCTTCTTCTTCAGGGCTTAAGTCCTGTAAAAAGTTGGTGTGTGATGCATCATCAAACCATTCTCGAATAGCATATTCACCTGCATGGCCAAAAGGTGGATTACCAATATCGTGTGCCAAGCACGCAGCTTGAATAATTGCACCGACATCGGCAGGTGAAATCCACATCGGGAGTTCATCTTTAATTTTTTCAGCCGCGAGCATCCCCAATGAACGTCCAATACAAGACACTTCTAAAGAGTGAGTCAGGCGAGTATGAATGCCATCATGTTGGGTGAGGGGATGGACTTGGGTCTTGTGGTTTAATTGTCGAAAGCTTTGCGAAAAAATAATGCGGTCGTAGTCTTTGTGGAAAGGGCTACGTGCCTGTTCAGAGCTATGTTTATTACTACCAATACGAACTGTAGAAAGCAGTTCAAGCCAACGCATTTGAGTCATTTATCATTATTCAGTTATTTACTAAAAACTATGATGCCAAACTTGTGACTAAAGTAATAGTGGGTCGCGTCATAGCTTGACACTTTATTTAAGGGTATCGGTGGAGGTATAGAGTTATTCGTATTAAGGTAGGGTGTTTTTAAGATAAATATTATTCATTGGCCAGACTATTCGCTGATTCAAACCGATTGGGAATGTCGCCTTGAAAACCTCAAAATTCTAAATTTGATATTAATTTTCGATTAATGTTTTTTACAATTTATTTTGTGCTAAGCTGCACTGCTGTATTCAATCTTTTTGACTGAAAATAAAAACAAAATTTAAAAAATCTTGTGCCATTCTCGAACAGAAAATGCTTTTCCCATCTAGCTGATTTCGCCAATACACAGTAGAATATGCGCTCTCTTCAAGTCACATTGCGGCTTGGTTCAAAAGACCAGCCCGTGGAGCCAAAATCAGCATGTTTATCGTGGCCGGTGCACCAGCACACTCTTCTTTTAAGAAAACGCAACTATTAACACGTCTATCTTCGATTAGTTCTGTTCAGGAAATTGAAAGCCAATTGGTCTATCTATTTGACCAAGCGCTAAGCGAACAGCAACAGCAATCTGCTTTACAGCTGCTTAATGATGGTCAATCTTTTGAATTGCGCCAGCCAGCAAGTGATGAAGTCCAAATATTAGTGACGCCACGCGTTGGGACAATCTCTCCGTGGTCGTCTAAGGCAACAGACATTTTTGCCAACTGTAATACACCGGTTCATCGCCTTGAACGCGGTGTTTTGTTTACTTTGAAGGGTGTAAATGCTGTTTCTGATGAAGTAAAACTAGCATTACATGATCGCATGACTGAAAGCGTTTTCAATGCTATTGAAGATGCTGCGGCACTTTTCTCTGAAACTGAACCAAAGCCTTTAAACTCAATTGATATTTTGGGTCAAGGTAAAGAAGCGTTGGTGAAAGCTAACTCTGAATTTGGTTTTGCGCTTTCTGATGAAGAAATCGATTATTTAACCGATGCATTCACAAAAATGGGTCGCAACCCGCATGACATCGAATTGATGATGTTTGCTCAAGCAAACTCTGAACACTGCCGTCATAAAATCTTTGGTTCAGAATGGACAATTGATGGTGAAGTTCAACCATTGTCATTGTTCCAAATGATTAAAAACACCTATAAAGAATCACCTACAGATGTATTGTCGGCATATAAAGACAACGCTTCTGTAATTGTGGGTTTTGACACACAGCGTTTTTATCCAAAACTAGATGCTGAAACAGGTCACCACGTTTATAAATACAAGAGTCAAGCCGCTCACATCTTGATGAAAGTGGAAACACATAACCATCCGACAGCGATTGCACCATTTGCTGGTGCAGCAACAGGTTCGGGCGGTGAAATCCGTGACGAAGGCGCAACAGGTCGTGGTGGTAAGCCAAAAGCAGGTTTAACAGGTTTCACTGTTTCTAACTTGAACATTCCGGGTTTTGAACAGCCATGGGAAGAAAACTACGGCAAACCATCTCGTATGGCATCTCCACTTCAAATTATGATTGAAGGCCCATTGGGTGGTGCAGCGTTTAACAATGAATTTGGTCGTCCTGCGTTAAATGGTTACTTCCGTACATTTGAACAAAATGTCAATGGTGATGTAAAAGGCTTCCATAAGCCAATTATGATTGCCGGTGGTTACGGTAACATCCGTCCTGACCATGTAGAAAAAGATGCGATTCAACCAGGCGATTTACTGATCGTACTAGGTGGTCCTGCAATGCTGATTGGTTTAGGCGGCGGTGCAGCGTCTTCTGTAGACAGCGGTAAGTTGGGTGAAAACCTAGACTTCGCATCTGTACAGCGTGAAAACCCAGAAATGGAACGCCGTTGCCAAGAAGTGATTGATGCTTGCTGGCGCATGGAAGATCATAACCCAATCGTGTCTGTACATGACGTAGGCGCGGGCGGTATCTCAAATGCCATGCCTGAACTTGTGAACGATCACGAGTTAGGTGCGGTACTTGATCTGCGTAAAATTCCATCGCTTGAAAAAGGCATGTCTCCGATGGAGATCTGGTCGAATGAAGCGCAAGAACGTTATGTTTTGGCGATCCGTCCAAGCTCATTAGAATTATTTGAATCACTGTGTGCACGTGAACGCTGTCCATTCGCCGTACTTGGTGAAGCAACTGAAGCGCGTCAATTGACAGTGAACGATCCACTGTTTGAAAACAAAGCTGTGGATATGCCAATGCAAGTGATGCTTGGCGGTACACCACGCATGAGCCGTTCATACGAAACCATTGAACGTAAAGGCGATGACTTCACTGCTGAAACAGTAACAGATTTGAAAGATGCGATTTACCGCGTTCTTAAGAATCCAACTGTTGCATCTAAATCGTTCTTGATCACGATTGGTGACCGTTCGATTACAGGTATGGTTGCACGTGATCAGTTCGTCGGTAAGTGGCAAGTGCCTGTAGCGGATGCTGCAGTAACAACGACTAGCCTTGTTGGTTATACAGGTGAAGCGATGGCAATGGGTGAGCGTCCACCAGTTGCGTTGTTGAATCCTGCTGCTTCTGCACGTTTATCTGTAGCAGAATCAATTTCAAACATCATGTCTGCAAAAATCGACCAGATCAGCGACATTAAATTGTCTGCAAACTGGATGGCTGCTGCAGGTCAACAAGGTGAAGACCAAGCGCTATTCGAAGGTGTTAAAGCCATCGGTATGGAAATGTGTCCTGCTTTAGGTATCGCAATTCCTGTAGGTAAAGACTCATTGTCTATGCGTACAACTTGGAATGATGACGGTGTTGATAAATCTGTAACATCTCCTATGACAGGCGTGATCACAGCATTTGCACCTGTAACAGATGTTCGTAAAACATTAACACCTGAACTTAAAAATATCGAGTCTGTACTTGTACGTATCGATCTTTCTAAAGGTCAATTCCGCCTTGGCGGTTCGATCCTTGCTCAGGTTTATAAAGCAATTGGTTCTGTAACACCTGATGTAGACAGTTTTGATGACTTCAAAGCATTCTTTGCGTTGGTTCAAGATTGGAACAACCGTGGTCTAATCAAGGCTTACCATGACATCGGTGATGGCGGTCTATTGGCAACTGTTGCAGAAATGATGTTTGCTTCACGCCTAGGTGCAGCACTTGAAGATCAATCTGTTGAATCTCTATTTGCAGAAGAAATTGGTGCAGTGCTTCAAATCAGCAAAGCGGATTGGGCTGCATTAGAAGCTGAAGTTGCAGCGTCTTCATTGCGCGATGCAATTGCAGTGGTAGGTACTGTAAACGATACAGATACTTTAACTGTAAATGGTTTGAGCTTAGACCGTGCTGAATTACAGCAAGCATGGACTGAAGTGTCACATCAAATCCAACGTCTGCGTGACAACGTAGAAACTGCGGATCAAGAATATGCGTTAATCGCGGACAAATCACATGCAGGTTTAATTGCAAAACCAACATTTGATTTGAACGAGCCAATCGAAGCACCGTACATCAATGAACGCCGTCCAAACATGGTGATTCTGCGTGAACAAGGTGTAAACGGTCATGTAGAAATGGCTGCTGCATTCGATAAAGTCGGCTTCAACACTGTAGATGTACACATGAGCGACTTGCTTGCTGGCCGTATCAGTCTTGATGACTTTGAAGGTTTAGTCGCGTGTGGCGGTTTCTCTTACGGTGACGTATTGGGCGCAGGCGGCGGTTGGGCTAAATCTGTATTGTTCAATCCTAAACTTCGTGACCAATTTGAGAAATTCTTCAACCGTGATGAAACTTTCTCTCTAGGTATTTGTAACGGCTGTCAAATGTTGTCTCAGCTTGCACCATTAATTCCAGGTGCAGACGCTTGGCCTCGTTTCCACCGCAATACTTCAGAGATGTTTGAAGCTCGTGCTGTAAACGTACGCGTTGAAAAATCAAATTCTGTATTGTTAGAAGGTATGGAAGGTTCGATTCTTCCTATCGCTGTAGCACATGGTGAAGGTCGTGTGGTTACAAGCGCAGAAAACATTGCAGCATTGAATGCTGGCGATCAGGTGATCTTGCGTTATGTAGATAGTCAAGGCAACCCAACGCAGCATTACCCAATGAACCCGAATGGTTCGCCAGAAGCGATTTCAGGTGTAACGTCTAAAGACGGTCGTGCAACGATTATGATGCCGCACCCTGAACGTAACTTCCGTGCGATTCAGCATTCTTGGAAACCAGAAGATTGGGATCAAGACGGTGCTTGGTTACGTATGTTCCGTAATGCACGTAAATTTATTGGTTAATCTTAGATAGATGAATAATAGAAAAGAGCCGCCTTCGGGTGGCTTTTTTTATGTTTAAAATTTACCAAAAGATATATTAATTATTGTGAATGCTTATTTTTACACATATAATCGCTTTCGATTTTTAACCACCTGCGGGTGGTTTTTTGTTGGTTTTAAATTTTTATTTCTCCCACTGAACTTGGTTTAGATTTTGCTTTTATATTTGTGGAAACATGCTAGTGTGTAATTTATGCACAATAACTATGCAAGATTAAAGACTAGCAAGATAAAAGAAAGATGGATAAGTAAACGAGTTCAGTATCAACACTCATGATGAGGTGATGACATGATTAAAATAGTAGAATATTCGGCAGTGGATAAGTCTGCGCTGCGTAAAAAGGGTTGGAAGCTTTTTGGTGCAGTGGTGTGTTTGCAGTTGGTGTTTTTATTTTTGGGTTATGCGTTGCAGATGTAATATTTGAACAATTGAAACCGCCGTGAGGCGGTTTTTATAAGCCTTCCGCGTTAGATGGTAACAAAGCACTATATTTTTCTTTCAATTGCTTTTTAAACTTCTTATCCCAAATAATAAAATCAATACCACCATCATAAGGTGCAACAATAATTTTTTTTTCAAATGAAACGAGAAATGCATGAATTTCTTCATTTGCAATTTTTAATAATAAATCATCATGTTTTTTAGGTTCCCATATTATTTGAGTGTATAAGGGTATAAAACAGACATCATTTTCATCACCATCATCAAAGTATTCAGGATCTATCTGATGTAGATTCATAGAAGGTGATTCTATTAAATTGTAGGAAATGATTTTTCTTCTATCATACTCAGGGTGGAAATAATTTGGCTCTGGCTGAGAATAATGTGGCGTAACATAATTACCTGTCACAAGGTAAACCGAGGTATCTAAGCCTAAACAATCTGTGATGATCTGATTTTGACGATCTAATAAAAGTAGCACTTCTTCTGTTGTGTCTGCATATTGTTTAGACTCGGGCAAGCTATGCATACGAAACCAATATTCCGAAAAATAAAATTTTAATACGTAAGGAATAGGTACTTTATTTGGAAAGTGATCATTCCATTGTTGTTCAAAGGTTTTAGTCATTGTTAATCTTTATATATTCTTAATGGGTTTAATATAACTTAGCATTAGGTAAATTTTCATATATCAAATGCAATGCTCAAGCTTATCTACTTCATACCTGAATAGCATCTTGAATCTACCAAACTTGCCGTATTTGAAGCAGGTGTCAGAGGTAGGCAATTTTGAGCACTGTACGTGGTAAATTTAGAGACAATACCAACTCAACATTTAGTCCGACAGAGTCTAACGGGCGACATCCATGTCGCAGGTTCCGTGATCAAATATTAAAATTTGATTTGATGATTGACTGTTAATGATTCTATTTAAATCATTAACTGAATCTGCTTTAAGACAGCCTTCAACGTATTTTCATAATCAAAAGCAGCATTAGTACTGTCTTGGTATCGCCAAGCGACATAACCATCTGGACGGACTAATACTGCACCTGATTCATGGATTTCAGATTTCGCATTCCATGTGCCATACACATCACGGTATTCACGAGAACCAATTTGAATCACATCTAAATAAGGTAGATTCAAAGATTCGGTAGCAGTTTTCCAACCTTTGCCTGAAAGACCTGTCAGTAGGGTAAAGCGACCATGCCCAGTAATATCTAAGGTTGATTGCTTATCACCTTTGGCATCAATAATCCAAGTATGTGGAACTTTTGCCCCCGGACGTGTGGTCGCTTGTAAGTACAGTTGTTGATCTTTGGCAAAGATCTCAGGCTCAGATTCAGCAATCATGGCATTGGATGTATAGCGCTGATTCAACTCTACACCTTGGGCATTAAATTCAA
Source organism: Acinetobacter sp. YH12142 (assembly GCF_013418435.1). Classification (NCBI taxonomy): domain Bacteria; kingdom Pseudomonadati; phylum Pseudomonadota; class Gammaproteobacteria; order Moraxellales; family Moraxellaceae; genus Acinetobacter; species Acinetobacter sp. YH12142. The sequence goes on from NZ_VPCB01000004.1 coordinate 20,679, forward strand.
AGTTTTTAATTTCTAAGGCTTGATATAGCTTTTGGCGAATTTCTGCAGCTTGTTCATCTTCCGCAAAAATACGTTGCATCATTTGAGCTTGAGTTGTGATGCCTTGGTCAAAACCAAATACCTCTTTGAGATGCTTATAGTCAAAGCGAGATTGATTGGCACGCGCCACGATTTGCTTGCCGACAGGCGCACGCTCTAATGTATAAGAATCAAGTAGAGCAGGAGTAGCCCAACCTTTGATGGCATACGCTAATTTCCAACCGAGGTTAAAGGCATCTTGCATACAGGTATTTGAACCTAAGCCACTTGATGGTGGATGACGATGCACCGCATCACCGCCGCAGAATACACGACCTTTTGAATATTCGGTTGCCCATGTTTGGTTCACATACCAATAAGACAATTTTTGAATTTCGACATTTTCTACTTCAGCACCGACAAAGGCATTTAAACGCGCACGAACTTGCTCTTCGGTGACTTGTGGTTCGCCTTTGGAAATATCAAAGCCCCAACCCATAATCCATTCATTCCAAGGTGTAATGGCACGGAGTAAGCCCATGCCCAGATCACCAAAGCTCGCTTCAGGGTTAACAATCCATTGCAAAATAGCAGGGCGGTTTTTCACATATTGAGAGAGATCTGCTTTAAAAGTCACATACACCGTTCCTGCACGAGCCATGATCCCTTCGAGGGGTAAATCAAGCTCTTCAAGCACTTTAGAGCGAGCACCATCCATACCAATTAAATATTTGGCACGTAAGCTAAATTCAGTTTGGGTAATGCGATTAAGGAATGTTGCTGTTACGCCATGTTCATCTTGTATATGCGATAAATATTCAGTATTAAAATTATAAATCGCACCACGCTCGGCTGCATTTTTTACCAACAAAGCTTCCATTTTCGGTTGAATAAGATCGACCAATGGACAAGGACTGCCTTTAATATAATCGCCATGACGTTCATCGCCCGTTCCCCAAGCACTCATGCGGGCAATTTCTTCACCGACAAGACTTGTGGTAATGAGGCTTTCACCCATCTGTTCCCAAGGTGTGGCAATGTCGAGAACTTGTACTTCGATACCTAAGTCACGTAACACTTCCATCGCACGTTGGTTGGTAATATGGGCACGCGGACTATTGGCTAACCAATTAAATTGGGTAAAAAGCTGAACCTGTATGCCGTAATTTGCCAAGGCCAAACCTAAAGTAGAACCTGCAGGCCCTGTGCCAATAATCAGAACATCGGTATCGAATTGCTGTGTCATACAAAACTCCATGTGTATGTGAAGCGCAAACTTGGAATAGTCCGCAGTCTAGGCAAATGATTTTCCGAGTAGAATGGATATTCATATAAACTAAAGATCTATTGGTATTTTGACTGCATGACACGGGTGATGTAGTGAGTGTGTGGAGTGAAGCGAATGGAATTACGACATTTACGTTATTTTGTGACGGTGGCGAAAGAACAGAGCTTTACCAAGGCAGCGGAAAAACTATTTACAGCACAACCATCGCTCAGTCAGCAAATTAAAGACTTAGAGCAAGAGGTTGGGGTGCAATTATTTGAACGTTCTGCCCGAAAAGTCTTGCTGACCGATGAAGGGCAGGCTTTTCTCAAATATGCCGAGCAAGCACTTGAAAATGCCAAACAAGCTGTAGCTGCAGCTCGCCACGTGGCGCAAGCCAAAAATAATCAAATACATATTGGCTTTTTAAATGTCGCAGAATTGAAAATTATGCCGAGTATTTTGGCGCAATTAAAACAGCATATTCCTGATTTGAAAATTCATTTACATAGCTTGACGTGTACAGAGCAAATTCAAAAACTAAAAAATACCGAACTGGATATTAGCTTTACTCGTTACCACTTAAGCCATGATGACTTTACCAATATTCAGGTTTTAAGTGAGCAAATTTATTTGGTTGGCGCAGCGCATCTGCATCCATCAGATCGCATCTTAAAACTTCAAGAGTTAAAAAATCACACCATTATTATGTGTGAACAAAATGCTTCTCCCGTGTTTTACGATACCTTAAATGCCTTGATTCCTTTTGATCAGCATCAACATGATCATATGCTGTGGGTAACAAATGTCATGCAGCATTTAAATTTGATTAATATGGGCATGGGCCTGAGTTTTGTGCCCGAATATTTACTCAAATTTTTAAATGATTCGGTCAAAGTCATTCAAACAGATGTGGAATTACCGAAACTAGGTTTATATGCAACCTATCCGAATGCATCGAATAATGTTGCATTGAAAATGATTTACAGTGCTTTAAATAATGTAACTGCACAATAGCGTCTGGAATAACCAATGTTAAAACTGATTTATTATGTACCTGAGTCTCACCTAGAGTCGACTAAACTGGCTGTTTTTGAAGCTGGAGCAGGCGGTATAGGCAACTATGAACACTGCGCTTGGCAGGTGTTAGGTACAGGGCAATTTAAACCTGTAAAAGGCGCAAATCCTTTTATTGGTGAGTTGGATCAGCTGGAGTCTATCCCTGAATGGCGAGTGGAAACCATCGTGCCTGAAGAGAAGGCGAGTGAGGTCGCAAGGTCTTTAAAAGCAAGTCATCCTTATGAAGAGCCGGCATTTGAGTTTATTCAAATGGTGGATATTCAATTTTAATGATGCTTTTAAATTTTTAAGTTATAGAAAAAAGTAGATACACGAAGGGTGACATGGATGTCACCCGTTAGACAGAGATTCAAGGATGAATCTTCTGTCTAACAAGGGATTTTGGTTACTTTGATCCTTCAAAGTAACGTAATACCTACGCGTTATACACTAAAGTCACGTAGCTAATTGAGGTTGTGAGTATTCAATTGAAAGCAAGTTAAACCTTCTGAATAAATAAATCACGATCAAAACGATACTGCGGGAAGAACACACCATCTTTAGCACGTTCACCTGCACCAATCACCATCACTGGGTATTGCTGAGCATTTAATCCTAAAATCTTCTTCACCAAAGGTTCATCAAAACCTTCCATCATACAACTGTCAAAACCATAGGCACGTAATGCCAAAACTAAGTTTTCACAAGCCAATGCTGTAGTTTTGCTCGCCCAAAGTTTCGCATCTGCTTCATTAAATGCTGTTACAGGCAATTGTTTATCCAGTGTACGTGCAACTTTGAAAGCTACTTTCTTAAAGTTACCTAGTGCGTTGAAGTAACCTGTTTTATAGTTATAGGGAATAAACTTGTAATACTTTTGCACAGCTGCAGGTGCTTCAGGAAATGGAAATTCCGAAATATTACGTTTAGCCATTTCATCTACACGGTCGGTACGCGCGACACAGACAATCAATTCAGCAGCAGTTTTTGCCGCAAGTTGCCCTAAGCAAGCTTTCACCAACTGTTTTTTCTTTGCAGGGTTCTGAACGACATAGAATGTCCAAGGCTGTAAATTTGATGAATTTGGCGCAAGCAGGGCAAGGTCTAAGCATTCATCTAAAACATCGTTTGGAATGGCCTTGTCGGTAAACTTACGTACAGAACGACGGCTTTGTACAACTTTTTTAAAATTTTCGATATCGATGCCTTCAGGTGCAGGTTCGTAGTAGCGTTTCTTTTCAGGTTTATTTTCAGTTTGTGATGCTGCAGTCATGTGGAAACATCCAGTTTTTAATTTAGAAAATAGATTGGGGCTGAGATGAAAAAAACCACCCAAATATGAGTGGTTTTTAAGTTCCATTACAAATTAATTGAACTGAGAGAAGTCAGGTTTGCGTTTTTGCATAAAGGCTGCAACAGCTTCCATCATTTCTGGAGAACCTACTCGATCCATGAAAATCTCAGCTTCATGGTCAATCCATGCCACGATTTCATCTACATTATGTTTCATTAATGCTTTTGATTGAACCAAAGAAGCTAGTGGTAGTGCAGATAACTGTGCTGCTTTTTTCGCAGCCGTCGCATAAGCATCTTCTTCAATACTATTGACCAAATTTGCTGAAAGCGCTGTCGCACTATCAAACTTTTGAGCAGTTAACAGTAATTCAGCAGCTTTATGGTAGCCGGCTTGTTGAACCAATAGCTTGCTCGATGCACCTTCAGGTGATAAACCAAGGCTCACAAAGGGAATTTGGAATAGGGCGGTATTGTCGCTGTAGACTAGATCGCAATGAAGCAGAATCGTAACACCAATCCCAATGGCAACACCGCGAACCGCAGCAATCAGCGGCTTAGAAAATTGAGCAGCAGATTTTAATAAAATGAACGGTGCGCCTTCTGAAGCTGGAGCTTGTCCTTTTTGAGCAGCAGATTTCATAAAATCTTGCATGTCATTGCCCGCACTGAAGTCCGCATCTTGACCACGGAGTACAATTACACGCACTGAAGTATCCTGATCAGCTTCATCTAATGCTTTTGCAATCCACAGATATAATTCTGTATACAGCGCGTTCTTCGCCTGAGGTCGGTTAATGGCTAAGGTCAGTACGCCATTGTCCAAATTCGCATTCAAATGTTCATGGGGTTGTTGAATACAGCTCAGTGTCATCGTACTATCCTTGCGTAAAAGTTTCGTTTTGATTTTATGCTCAACATTATGTCGCATATTTCAGCCTGTGGCACAACTGCTCAGTTCATAAAAAGTTTGATTTGATATGAAATATACATTTGATTATTTGGTTTTCATTGGGCGTTTTCAGCCGTTCCATTTAGCGCATTTGCAAACCATTAAAATTGCCTTGCAACAAAGTCAATATGTGCTTTTAGCACTGGGTTCGGCGCAAAATGAACGTAATATCAAAAATCCATTTTTAGCGTCAGAACGTGAGCAGATGATCCTGTCGAATTTTTCAGAGCAAGATCAGAAGCGAATTAAGTTTGTGCATGTGATTGATGTATATAACGATGAAAAATGGCAAAAGTTAGTCAAATCTTTAGTAAGTGACGTGGTTGAAACGAATGCAAAAGTCGGTTTGATCGGGCATTTTAAAGATGATTCTTCTTATTATTTAAAATTCTTCCCCGAATGGGAAATGGTTGAGTTGGATAGTCTAGAAGGAGCCATTTCAGCGACACCGGTACGTGAAGCGTATTATCGTGGTGAAATTCAGCATGATGCTTTTCCTCAAGGTACCGTCGATTTTTTGAAAAAATTTCAACAGACAGACATTTATAAACAACTTCAACACAAATTTATGACTCAGGATAAAACAAATCTGCTATAAAAAAACGCTAAAATTTCTAGCACTACAATGGAGCAAAAAAATAAACATTGTAGTGATTTTAGGCTGTGTTTTATTCAGGAGAAAAACATGAATTTGCGTCACGGAACCTTAGCAAAATATATGGGAGCCTTCGCTTTATGCTGCGTATTGCCCCTACATGCTGCTGAGTGGACGCTAACGCCTAATAGTCAGGTCACATTTGGCATTAAATCTGTGGGGCTATCTATTGTTGAAGGGCGCTTTAATAAGGTTCAATCGAACCTAAAATTTGATCCTGAAATTCCGCATAAAGGTTCAGCGCATTTACTGTTAGATGTAGATAGCATCAGTTTTAGTAATCCAAGCTTAAAGGGATTAATCTTGGGCAGTGAATATTTTGATGCCGCTGAATTTAAGCAAGTGAAGTTTGTAAGTAAACAAATCGAACCCGTGGCTTATGCGAAATATATGATTCGAGGGGATCTCACCATTCGTGGTATCACTAAACCTGTGATCTTCGATACCACACTCACCCCAAATCCGCAAAATCCAAAAGTGTTGGATGTTCAATCTTTAGCAACCATTAAGCGTAGTGATTTTGGTATGCGTAAAGCACTGGGTGGTGTTGGTGAGCAAGTATTGATACAGCTCAAAGGCCAATGGCGGCTTGAATAACCGCAGTCTTACAGGGTTTAACACATATGATCTTTGGCATGTTGCAGCACAACAGCAGTCAATTTTTGTAATTGAACAGATTGTTGGTTCCAGTGATGCCAATACAAGGCTAAATCAATACTGAGTTCTGTTGAAAGCTCTATCAATTTTCCCTCTGCCAATAAGTCTTTGCTTTGATAGTCGGGTAACCATCCATAGCCCAAGCCCATCGTAATGGCATCAAAAAATGCCGTTGAAGAGGGAATGAAATGATGTGGATATTGTGAAGGATTGAGTCCGAAATTTTTCTGAATCGATTGCGTATGTAGGTCATCTTTCTCATTAAAAATCAGTGCAGGCGCAGCCCTTAACGCATTTCGCGTCACGCCTTGACCGAACCATCTTTGTATAAAATCAGGGGTTGCTACAAAGCGATAATGCATTTCACCCAGATATTCTGCGACGCAGCCTTTCATGGCTTCTGATTCTGTTGTGACACAGGCATTGACCAGTCCTGCTTCTAATAAATGATGTGTTTGTGACTGATCATCGACCTGAAAATGAATCACGATTTTTTCTTCAATTAAGAGATCTTTGAGTAGTGGAAGCAGCCATGTCGCAAGTGAGTCAGCATTGGTTGCAATATTGACTTGATAGAAAGCATTCGCCGTTTGTCCTGTTAGATTTTGCAGAAAATTATGTTCTAGTAATTTGCTGTGTTGTAAATAATGCAATAAAGATTGGCCTGCGAGTGTTGGGCGGCAGGGCCGTTCACGCACAATGAGCACATGACCTAATTTCTTTTCTAAGGTTTGTAGCCTGAGCGTGACCGCAGATGCCGTAATATTTAAACGCAGTGCCGCTTGTTCAAAGCTTCCTGTTTCTGCAACCGCAAGAAATGCTTCACTATGTTTGCTTTGTAACATGAGTCACCTACGAGTATTAGAAATTACATAAACTAAGAAAAACTTAGTTATATTGATATTTATTTATAAATACTTATTTTTAGCAATAAGCTTAGATAATAGCAAGATTCATTTAAAGCTTTGAAAGTGTAGTTAAAAATGTTGCACAGTTATATGCAAGGGCTCGCAATTGGATTTAGCCTAATTATCGCGATTGGTGCGCAAAATGCGTTTATTCTCAAGCAAGGGTTAAAAAAGCAGTATGTCTTTTGGCTCTGCGCTATTTGTGCTGCTTCTGATTCGATACTCATCTTATTGGGAGTGCTCGGATTCTCCCAATTGGTTGAAAGTCATCCGGAAATTGTGAGTGGGGCGAAATATTTGGGCGCAACCTTTTTAGCAGTTTATGGGGCACAGCATTTTCTGCAAGCCTTTAAAACTTCGAGCAGTTTAGCGCCCAGTGAGAAGAATGAAACCAAATTATTGAAACTGGTACTGATCTGCTTGGCTTTAACGTGGTTGAATCCACATGTGTATCTCGATACGGTTGTGCTGATTGGGTCTATTTCAACGAAGTTTGAATCGACAGCCGTATATTTTGCGATTGGGGCAATTACAGCTTCATGGGTGTTTTTCTTTGTCCTCGGATTTGGTGCGCGCTATTTATTACCGCTCTTCCAAAGTGCAAAGGCATGGAAAGTTTTAGACTTTATTATTGGCGTTGTGATGTGGGGAATTGCAATTTCATTATTGCTCTAGTTATATGTCCTCATTAAATTTGAGCCCATTCCTAAAGGAGCGGGCTCAAATCATTACTTTTATGCTGCTTGTAATGCTTTTAAATCTTCTAAGACTTGTTCTGCATGGCCTGCGGCTTTGACTTTACGATATTCTTTTACCAGCTTGCCATGATGGAAAATAAAGGTTGAGCGTTCGATGCCCATAACCTTTTTGCCATACATATTTTTTTCTTTAATCACATCGAAATGCTGACATAGCACTTCTTCTTTATCACTGATTAAATCAATGCTTAGATTTTGCTTTTCAGTGAAGTTTTGATGGGCTTTAACCGAGTCGCGAGAAATGCCGTAGATTGGTGTATTAAGCGCATCAAACTGATCTTTTAAGCATGAAAACCCAATGGCTTGCGTCGTACATCCTGGTGTTGAATCTTTAGGGTAGAAGTAGATGATCAGCCAGTCATTGTTTAGTTCTGCAAGGTTGACTTCACCTGAGGTGGTTGGGAAGGTTTGATTTGGTAAGCTAATTTCAGTCATGAAGATTTCCTTTTTCATGTCTTATCCCTAAATGGGCTTAAACAAAGTATGTGAAATATGACCATCATACAGAATTTACTTTGAACTTAAAGCAATAAAAAAGCCTGCATTTGCAGGCTTTTTTAAGACGAAAATTATTTTTTCGCTTGAGCAGATTTCATTGCTTCTTCAGTTAAATTTTTTAATTTACCTGTTAACTGAGGACCGAAACATGCTTGAAGGTCTTTATTTTGTTTTTGAACAAAAGCGAGTGTTGCAGGGCTTTTCTTCTGGTTGATTGTGCTTTGGATTTCCCATTTTTGAGCATTGGTTAAACGACCATCTGCTTCAACAGCACAAGTACAGTATTTGCTAACTTCAGCGGCAGTTAGTTTTTTACCTTTGCCAGTTTCTTCTTTACAAACATTAATTAACGAAGATTTTACGTTAGTGCTCTTATATGCTTGTTGAAGCTTGTCGTTGTCAGCGTGTGCAACTGAAGCAAACAATGCAGCTGCAGAGAAAGCAGCAGAAAGAATAATGTTTGATTTTAAATTTTTCATAAACCCTACCTTGTTATTTCGGTATGTAACGTGTCGGATCTTCAACACCTGCGTCAACGAAACCTTGTTTACGAAGACGGCAGCTATCGCATTTACCGCAAGCACGACCTTGGTCATCTGCTTGATAGCAAGACACCGTTTGACTGTAGTCTACGCCATGTTCTATACCTAAGCGAATGATATTTGCTTTGGATAAATGTAACAGAGGTGTTTCAAATTTAAGTGGTTTTCCTTCAACGCCAACTTTAGTTGCAAGGCGAGCCATGTTGGCAAAGGCTTCGATAAACTCTGGACGGCAGTCTGGATAGCCTGAGTAATCAACCGCATTAATACCAATGACAATTGCTTCTGCACCAAAAACTTCCGCCGCAGCTAAAGCATATGACAAGAAAATCGTGTTACGCGCTGGTACATAAGTTACAGGAATACCGGCTTGTTCATGATCAGGAACTTCAATGCTATGGTCCGTTAACGCAGAGCCACCTAAGTTACCTAAATCGATATTAATGACACGATGTTCTACACCAGCCTGCTTGGTTAACTCACGAGCAGCATCCAGTTCTGTCGTAGAACGTTGACCATACATAAAACTTAAGGCGATACATTCATAACGTGCTTGAGCCCAAGCTAAACAAGTGGTTGAGTCTAAGCCGCCAGACAATAAAACTATGGCACGAGGGCGCATATGCATTACTCCAAATAATTCTTTAAAACTTAACGACCAGTTTCATCGTTCCAAAGCAATTTATGTAATTGCAATTGGAAGCGAACAGGGAGATGGTCTTCTAAAATCCACTGTGCTAAATCACGTGCAAGCTGAGGTAAACGAACAGCGCCTTTTTCAACGGCAAAGGCCGGAGAGAACCAAATGGTGTTGACTTTTTCGTTTAGCTTATAGCGCTCAACTTGCTGTTTTGACCATTCATAGTCTTCACGATGACAAATCACAAATTTGATTTGATCATGTGGCGTTAAATGGTCGAAGTTGCTAAGCAAGTTTCGTGCAACTTCACCCGATGTTGGGGTTTTTAAATCCATAACTTTTGAAACACGTGGGTCAACTTTAGACACATCTAAAGCACCACTGGTTTCTAAAGAGACTTCGCAGCCTAAATCGGCCAGACGAGTCATGAGGGGAAGGGCGTTCGGTTGAGCAAGTGGCTCACCACCCGTCACGCAAATATAAGGAGTTTTAAAATCTAAAGTGGTTTGAATAATTTCTTCTAATGATTGGCGTTCACCGCCTTCAAACGAATAGGTTGTATCACAATAAGTGCAACGTAAGGGACAGCCCGTCAAGCGGATAAAGACCGTAGGCAAACCTGCGGTATTGGCTTCACCTTGCAATGAATAAAAAATCTCCGTAATACGTAAACCCGCAGACGGATCAGAAACAGGAATAGCGGAAGATCGAAGGGTACTCATAACAAAATTAACCAGATATAAAAAAACAAAAAATCTCTACGATCATTGCTAACCGTAGAGACGAGGAGCGATAGAAGCTCCACGGAACACGAATGCTCCGCTGAAATAAAGACTTAGTCTTCGCGTAATAATTCGTTCAAGCTTGTTTTCGCACGAGTTTTCGCGTCAACTTTTTTCACGATTACAGCAGCATATAGGCTGTATTTACCGCATTTAGAAGGCAGGCTGCCAGAAACCACAACAGAGCCAGCAGGAACACGACCGTAATGGATTTCGCCAGTTTCACGGTCATAAATCTTAGTCGATTGACCAATAAATACGCCCATTGAAATCACAGAACCTTCTTCTACGATCACACCTTCAACGATCTCAGAACGCGCGCCAATAAAGCAATTGTCTTCAATGATTGTTGGGTTCGCTTGAAGTGGTTCAAGAACACCACCAATACCAACACCACCAGACAAATGTACGTTTTTACCAATTTGTGCACATGAACCAACGGTTGCCCATGTATCAACCATTGTACCTTCGTCAACATATGCACCAATATTGACATATGAAGGCATCAATACAACATTTTTTGCTTGGAAAGAACCTTTACGTGCTACAGCAGGTGGTACTACACGTACACCAGCAGCTTTAAATTGTTCTTCAGTCCAGTCAGAGAACTTAGTATCTACTTTGTCATAGAAGCGTAAGTCACAAGCTTCCATTGGTTTGTTGTCGTTCAATTTGAATGAAAGCAAAACGGCTTTTTTCACCCATTGATGAACAATCCATTCACCATCAATTTTTTCAGCAACACGTAATGTACCGTTATCTAGGCCAGCGATTACTTCTTCTACTGCTGCGCGTACTTCAGCAGGACAGTCAGCTGCAGTGAAATTAGCACGGTCTTCAAACGCTTGTTCAATGATTGTTGAAAGCTGAGACATGTTCTTCCATCCAGAAAAAAATTTTCCAAGATTTTACACTAAATTGAGTTAAAAATAGATGGTAAATCGGCCTAGGATCGGAATTAATTATTAAGCAAGTACTAAAACCAAGAAATTAAGAGTGATGGATGTAGCACTTTCATAAGGTTTGTATAAAAAATACGCAAAATATACAGAATTGTTCTCAAGCATCATTATTATATTTAAAAAAGTGAAACAAAAACTCTTTATTAATCAATATTAAAATCTAAATGTATCAAAAGTTAACAAAAAATCAGTAAATTTGCATAAATGTTGAGCTTTGTTTCCTTTTAACATGTGCCATATAACAAGTCTGTAAAATCTGAATAACAGTTTATTTTGAGGAGAAACACATGAAATCATTACGTTTATTAACAGTAGCTGCTCTACTTACTGCTGCAGGTACTGCAATGGCAGATACCTCTGTAGTTCATGATGGCTATGCATTTGATCAAAACCAACTTATCCCAACTGGCGCTCGTCTAGAAGTGGGTACGACTGGTTATGGTGGTGCGTTACTTTGGACTGCGAACCCATACGTCGGCCTTGCTTTAGGTTATAACGGTGGTGATATTTCGTGGACAGACGATGTTTCTATTGATGGTACAAAGTACGATCTAGATATGGAAAATAGCACTGCATATTTGAATGCTGAGATTCGTCCTTGGGGGGCAAGTGCAAATCCATGGGCACAAGGTTTATACGTTGCAGCAGGGGTGGGTTACATTGATAACGAATATGACCTAACTAAACGTTCTAAAGATGGCACAATTAAAATCAATGGTACTAATTATTCGTATAACGGATCTGTTAACGGAAACATGTCTTACGAAAATGATATTGCACCGTATGTAGGTTTGGGTTTTGCGCCTAAATTAAATAAAAACTGGGGTGTTTTTGGTGAAGTAGGTGCTTACTACACAGGTAATCCTGCAGTTGATTTAGATAAATCTGGTACATTTGTTAATGCTGCTGGTGGTAATGCTTCTGCTGATTTACGAGCAGAAGAGCAAAAAATCCGTGAAGATGATAAATATCAATGGCTTCCAGTAGGTAAAGTAGGTGTGAGCTACCATTGGTAAGTTCTTACTGAAATAAAAAAACGAGCTTCGGCTCGTTTTTTTGTTGATACTGTTTTTAGAACCTGTGACCAAATTTCAAACCATAGATCATGGCATCATTGTCTGAGACACTTGCAAGACCTGAAATATGAGATTTTTCAGTATTCGATGGTTTTGAGAGTTTCATATAATACAGGCCAGTCGCTAGAAAATTGTTCGGGTTAAATTTATACATCATACCTAAACCTAAACCTCGATAGCCATCACTTGGGTTTAAGGTAGACACCGCATTTCCTGTCCCGTTGTCCCAAATAAATTCTGCAGCAGCGAGCCAACTCGGATTAAATTGATGTGCAATCCCCAATTTTCCTGACCATTGATCTTTTTGATATTCCACCAATTGGATATCAGCTAAATCACGGTATTGCGGATCGAGTGCTGCATATTGAAGCACGGCATTAAACTGCGGTGGTTGAATGCTAAAATCTTTCCAATTAATCCAACGAATTGTGCCATATACAACATTATGTGAGCTAACAGCTGTTTGAAATTCAAAATTGACGCTTTGTGGCGTTTGAATGGATGTATGGATGTCAGGGACTAACTGAAAAGGACCATTTGAATACAAAGTCGATTCAGATGTTTTATTGTCATGTTTGATTTTTGAACGATAGGTTAGGCTGGTTTTAAGTGCGTATTCAGGAATTTGATAACTGAAACCGAGCAGCCAGCCGATCGCTTCATCTTGTTTTAAATAAACATGATAGCCATTGAGAGCAGCATATTGTTGCCCAGAAATTTTTAAATCACCTTTAAATGTTTGTAGGCTTAAACCGCTATAAATATTCCAATTATTATTGGGTTGATAGCCTACCAGTCCAGTTAGGTTATGCGTTCTAAAGTTAATATCGGCGCTTTCAATATCGATATTTGAGCTATCTGGTAAGCGAGGACTATATTGATAATTGATATCAGTATGAAAAGGTTGCTCATAAATTACTCCCGCAGAAATATTTTCATGTGGTTGAATTTTAAGTGCAAATTTCCCAGAAAATTGTTGATGGGCGAGATTCCCTGTAGAAAAATCAGTGATGCCCAACTCACTGATTAAACCTTGGTTTTGAACTTTGCCGTCCACTTGAGCATCGACGTAAGCGAAACTGACTTCAGTATAATTTCCGGGTTCAAGAAAGGCCGAGATCGATTGATCTGAGTTTTCTATCCCTGCTGCATACATGATTTGTATGGGACAGACGATACCGACTGCCACTGCGACGAATTGATTTTTCATAAATATGGGTCGGAAGTAATAAGGTTTTAATTTTTATTGTGTTGGATGTATTTTAATCAAAATTAAAAATAAAGCCAAGAAAACTTAGATAAAATATGTGTTTACCAAAAAAAGAGGACAGTAGGTGTCCTCTTTAATTCGTCAATTGGCCTATCATTCTTCTGGGTAAGCGACTTTTTTCAACGCTTTGATGTCAGCATCTGGTGAACATAAAGAAATAAACTCATAGCCATAACCGCGTAGTAAATGTCCTTTGCGAACAGCAATCCAAGTGGTATTGACCCCAAAAATATCGGTTGGAATTTGTTTTAAACGGTAGTCACGTTCTGGGTCATATGCCACATCGTTGACAATACCAACCCCCATATTGAGTTCAACATAGGTTTTAATAACGTCTGCATCAAGTGCGGACATCACGATATCAACATCAAAGCCTGAATCTTCAAAGGCTTTATCAATTTTTGAACGACCCGTAAAACCACCGTGGTAAGTAATAATTGGATAGTTCGACAAATCTTCAATGGTGATATTTGATTTTTGGGTGAGTGGGTGCTCTTGTGGTGTGATGATACTGTGTTGCCAGTTATAGTAAGGCACACTTGCAAGGTTATCTTCGGTGGTTAACGATTCGGTTGCGATCCCGATATCCGCTTCACCTTGAAGGAGCATTTCTGTAATTTCAACAGGGCTTGCTTGTTGCAAAATTAGATGAACTTTTGGAAATTCTTTTTTAAATTGGTTCACAATCGGCGGCAAGACATAACGTGCTTGCGTATGTGTGGTCGCAATCGTCAATGTCCCTTCATCTACTTTGTTAAAGTCATCTGCCAGACGTTTAATATTGTCAGCATCCACGAGCATGCGTTCAACGATACCCAATAAAGACTGGCCTGGTTCGGTTAAACCGAGTAGACGTTTACCTTTACGAATAAACAGCTGTACACCAAGTTCATCTTCTAAATCTTTGATGTGTTTACTCACGCCAGACTGCGAGGTGTAAAGTGCAGCAGATGCTTCTGTTAAATTAAAATTCTGACGTACGGTTTCTCGAATAATTCTTAATTGTTGGAAATTCATAATTTTATTTTACCTTAAAAGCAAGTGGGGCTTGTGAAGGCCCCAACTTTTTGTTTTATGCAACTTGGTTTTCAAATAAATGCAAGTTAGTTGCACTTAACCATACCGTTTGATTTGGGCGGAATTGATGCGCTTTCGCTTCATCTGCCGTTAATGAAATTTCAATCAGATTGCCTTGACGGTCATGCAATTCAGCAATCACTTTACCTGCAATCCAAAGCTCACGTACAAAAGTCGCTTGAATGGCATTTTCTTGCGGCTGTGCATGAATACGCAGTTCATCCGGACGTGCGAAGGCAATGACATTGCCTTGCGGCGCATTGGCGTTTTGTGGCAACAAAATTCGGTCTTCACCAATTTGAATGAGGCCATTGCTATTTTGACCTTCAAAACGGTTGGCTTGACCTAAAAAGTCAAATACAAACGGTGTTGCAGGTTTTTCATAAACTTCACGTGGCGAGCCAATCTGTTCTACGTTACCTTTGTTCATCACAATGATTTGATCGGCCACTTCAAGTGCTTCTTCTTGGTCATGGGTCACGAAAATAGAGGTGATGTGGAGTTCGTCATGCAGGGTGCGTAACCAGCGGCGTAATTCCTTACGAACTTTGGCATCCAATGCACCGAAAGGTTCATCCAGTAATAACACACGCGGTTCAACCGCTAAAGCACGTGCTAGGGCAATACGTTGGCGTTGACCACCTGAAAGTTGTGCAGGGTAACGGTCAGCCAAGAAACCAAGCTGAACAAGATCAAGCAAACGAGTAACCCGTTTTTTGATTTCCGCTTCTGATGGACGTGTTGCACGTGGGCGTACGCGTAAACCAAAAGCAATGTTGTCAAATACGGTCATGTGGCGGAACAGTGCATAATGCTGGAATACAAAACCAACTTCACGTTCACGGACATGAACTTTAGTGGCATCTTCACCTTCTAGAATGACTTGACCGCCATCGGCAGATTCAAGTCCTGCAATGATACGGAGCAGGGTGGTTTTACCACAGCCTGATGGACCAAGTAACGCAACGAGCTGGCCATCAGGGAAATCTAAAGAGATATTTTTAAGTGCATGGAATGCACCAAAGTGTTTTTCAATATTTTTTACTTGAATACTCATGAGGTCATTCCTTAAGAAACTTGTGAATCTTCTTTACGCTTGTCTTGTCGTTCCTGACGTAGTTCAACCCATGTTTTTAAAATCAGGGTCACAATCGCCAAGAGCGCTAATAGTGAAGACACAGCAAAAGCAGCACTAAAGGTATATTCGTTATAAAGGATTTCTACGTGTAGCGGTAAGGTGTTGGTTTCGCCGCGAATGTGACCTGAAACCACAGAAACAGCACCAAACTCACCCATTGCACGTGCATTACATAGAATCACGCCGTAGATTAAGCCCCATTTAATATTTGGAAGTGTCACTTTCCAGAAGGTCTGCCAACCTGAAGCACCCAATACGATTGCCGCTTCTTCTTCCTCTGTCCCTTGAGCTTCCATTAACGGAATTAGCTCACGTGCCACAAAAGGAACGGTAATAAACACAGTAGCAAGGACAATGGCTGGAACGGCATATAAAATTTTGATGTCGTTATCCATTAGCCAGCCGCCTAACAAACCTTGAGTACCAAAAATCAATACCAACATTAAGCCAGCAATAACTGGAGAGACTGAAAATGGCATATCAATAATCGTGGTTAATATAGATTTACCACGGAAATTAAACTTGGCAACACACCATGCCGCAGCTACACCAAAGACCACGTTTAGCGGTACGGCAATCACAGCTGTTAATAATGTCAATTTCACCGCAGATAAGGTGTCTGGATGAACCAGTGCTTGGAAGTAAACGCCAACACCTTGCTTAAAGGCTTCAACGAAAACCAAAACCAATGGCAGAATCAGGCAGCTTAAGAAGAAAATTAAAGCAATGATGATCAGGGTATAACGAACCCATGTCGGTTCACGCGTTGCATCACGCGACTGTAATTTTTCCGCAAGCGCATTACTGTTCGTATTCATCGTGCAGTTCTCCCTGTACGGCGACTTGCCCATGCTTGAACCAAGTTAATTAAGAATAAAATGGCAAAAGAAATCACCAGCATCACGACTGCAATCGTGGTCGCGCCTGCATAATCATATTCTTCAAGGCGAGAGATGATCATCAATGGCGCAATTTCAGTTTTGAAGGGTTGGTTACCTGCGATAAAAATCACCGATCCATATTCACCCACACCGCGTGCAAAGGCCAAAGCAAAACCTGTTAACAGCGCAGGAAATAGAATAGGTAAGATCACTTTGGTCACGATCTGAAAGCGATTTGCGCCCAGTGCCGAAGCTGCTTCTTCAAGTTCAGTTTCTAGGTCGCTCAGTACAGGCTGTACAGTACGAACCACAAAAGGAATACCAATAAAGATGAGGGCTAAGGTAATACCGATCGGGGTATATGCGACTTTAATGCCAATAGGTTCAAGGTACTGACCGATCCAACCAGTCGGTGCATATAACGAAGTTAATGCAATACCAGCAACGGCAGTTGGCAATGCAAAAGGTAAATCAACCAATGCATCGACAATACGTTTACCCGGGAAGGTATAACGAACCAAACACCATGCTAAGAGTAAACCAAAAACCACATTAACTAACGCAGCAATAATGGCGGCACTAAAACTCAGATGTAACGATTTTAAAATACGTTCTGAGCTTAAAATCTCCCATAGTCCATCCCAACCGATACCTAAAGATTTAATAAATACGGCCGAAAGGGGGATGAGCACAATTAAGGATAAATACGCTAGGGTAAAGCCTAGAGAAAGACCAAATCCTGGCAGCACTCGGGATCGCTGCGACATGATGACTCCTCAAAATGAGAAAAGCTGACTTAAAAGGTCAGCAAAATTGAATAAATGATTTTGCGACAAGCTTAAAGCTCAGTACTTAAAAAGCAAATTGAAATAAATACTTGTTTTCATCAGTAAAGCTGATATGTTTCATGTGGTTTTCTGAAATTAAGTAATTGAAAATTTCAGGAAACGGTCCAAAACCTGATGCAACATTAATGTGTCCTACAGCGCCCATATTTACAGGGTAGAGCTTCCAAGCATCTGCAAGTTGTTTTGCATCTTCAAAGCCAAGCCAAGGATCATTTTCACTAATCAACATCGTTGTCGGCACACGAATACTCAGCTGATGAAAAAATGCTTTGTAATCCGTTGTACTGTCGCGTGCAAAGCCGTTTTCACCAAAGCGTGCTGGATTGGCTGGTGCGACCAAAACTAAATTTTTGATTTTTTTATTGAGTTCTGGATGCAATGCCAATGCTGCCACCGTGGTTAAACAACCAAAGCTATGCGCCACAATTTGAATTTCACCCTGTAAAGGTCGTACGGTTTGAACGAATTGTTTAATCCAGTCCTTGAGTACAGGATGATTCCAATCTTTTTGCTGAACACGAGAGCTAGACATGAGCTGACGTTGTAACCAAGATTGCCAATGTGCGTGTTCACTACCGCCTACACCCGGGACAATTACTGTATGTGTCATGTCAAGTTCTCCTGATTCAGTCAATGACTGGTCTTATTTTCCGTTGTTGGCTTTAACGATTTGGTCAAACACGCCGCCATTTTCAAAGTGTGCTTTTTGGACTTTATCCCAACCACCAAATTCTTTATCAATGGTCACGAGTTTAAGTGGCTTAAAGACTGATGTGTATTGTGCAAGCGTTGTAGCGTTGCGTGGACGGTAAAAATTCTGAGCTGCGATTTGCTGACCACGTGGTGAATAAAGGAAGTTTAAATAACCTTTGGCTAAATAAAGATTGCCTTTTTTCTCCGCATTTTTTTCAAGAACACCAACAGGTGGCTCAGCTAAAATTGAAAGTGAAGGGGTTACAATTTCAAACTTACCCGGTTGTTCACGAATCGCTAAATGTGCTTCATTTTCCCAAGCTAGTAATACATCACCAATACCACGTTCAGCAAAGGTCGTAGTCGAACCACGTGCGCCTGAATCGAGTACTTTGGTGTTTTTATAAATCTTACGGACGAATTCTTGAGCCGTTGTATCATTACCACCCGCTTGATGTTTTGCCCAAGCCCACGCAGCTAAATAGTTCCAACGTGCACCGCCTGAGGTTTTCGGGTTTGGGGTGATAATACCCACGCCTGGTTTAACCAGATCGCCCCAATCTTTAACTGCTTTTGGGTTGCCTTTACGGACTAAGAACACAATGGTTGAAGTATATGGTGTTGAGTTTTGTGGAAGTTTCTTTTGCCAATCTGCAGGTAAAAGTTTGGCTTTTTCTGCAATCACATCAATATCCGCTGCAAGTGCTAAAGTCACTACATCGGCATCTAAGCCATCAATGACTGCACGCGCTTGTTTGCCTGAACCACCATGAGATTGTTTAAAATTAATTTTTTGACCTGTACGGCTTTCCCAATATTTGCTGAAGTCTTTATTCACACTTTCATAGAGTTCACGCGTTGGGTCGTAAGATACGTTTAAAAAATCTTTCGCAGCTGCGCCAAAAGAAACCGTCGAAATGACTGCAGCAAGAACACCCAATTTTAACTTTGCGGAAATACTCATGTGAACCTCAATAATTTTTACTTTATCTGTAACATGGGTGAAGAATAGCGCCAATCTTTATGCATAAAAAATAATTAAAAACGAATTTTATATGAATAAAAAAGATAAAAGGCATGTCTATGAAAAAAAAGCATCGACCTTATTCGAAAGGAAGATGCTTTTCAGTATTTAAAGCATTATTTTGAATTATTGATCTTCACGATTTGATCAAAGACACCACCATTTTCAAAATGTTTTTTCTGCACTTTGCTCCAACCACCAAACTCTTTATCAATCGTGACGAGTTTTAAAGGTTTAAAAACATTTTTATATTTTGCTAAAACTGCCGCATTACGTGGACGATAATAGTTCTGTGCGGCAATAGTTTGACCTGCAGGTGAGTACAGATAATTTAAATACGCTTTGGCTAAATTTTCATTGCCATCTTTCTTAGCATTTTTTTCTACAATCGCAACAGGTGGCTCGGCCAAGATAGAAAGTGAAGGGGTCACGATCTCAAACTTACCCGGCTGTTCACGAACTGCCAAATGTGCTTCATTTTCCCAAGCCAATAGCACGTCACCAATACCACGTTCTGCGAATGTAGTTGTTGCACCACGTGCGCCTGAGTCGAGGACTTTGGTTTGCTTATAGATTTGGCGGACAAATTCTTGGGCTTTTGTATCATTGCCACCTGCTTGATGTTTGGCCCAAGCCCACGCTGCTAGATAGTTCCAACGCGCTCCCCCCGATGTTTTTGGGTTCGGGGTAATAATGTCGACACCCGGTTTAATTAAATCGCCCCAGTCCTTAATGCCTTTCGGGTTACCTTTATGCACTAGGAACACAATGGTCGATGTATATGGCGTTGAGTTTTGTGGGAATTTCTTTTGCCAGTCTTTTGCAACTAAACCACGTGCAGCTATTTCATCAATATCTGCAGCCAAAGCCAACGTAACAACATCGGCATCTAGACCATCAATAACAGCACGAGCCTGTTTACCTGATCCACCATGAGATTGTTTAAAGTTAATGTCTTGGCCTGTGGTTTTTTTCCAGTAAACACTAAAGTCTTTATTGAAGTTGTCATACAATTCACGGGTTGGATCATATGACACATTTAAGAAATCTTTGGCAGATGCACTAAATGCTGTGGCAGAAATGAATGCAGCCAAAACCCCAAGTTTTAATTTCGATAGATTCATGTTGTCCTCAATTTTTATACATGTTTTGTTGGATGAGGCAAGAATATCTGTAGTTTTTATGCAGAAAAAAATAATTAAAAAAGAATTTAATATGAACAAAAAAGAAATATATGCTGAACGATTATTTTTTAAAATAAAGTGATGTAATTGGGATGACGACGTATGCAGTGTTTTAAAAATGCGCAGCAAATAGAACAAGTTAATTTACTGGATCGCGCCTTTCACTATGGCGATGGTTGTTTTAGCACGGCACGTATTCGCCAAGGACAAATAGAACTTTTAGCTTTGCATATTGCACGATTAAAACTGAGTAATGAACGTTTAAAGCTAAATGCAGATTTAAGCCTTATTGAATACACTCTAAAATTGTTACGTAAACAAGATGTCGTCAATGGCACTTTAAAAATTGTGTTGAGTCGTGGTATTGGTCAGCGTGGCTATAGTTTACCTGAGCACCCAGCAGATGTTTGGGTGTTTTATTACCCCAAAACCGTTGCAGATTTTGAGTACGAAACTGTCGAAAGTGGTGTATTACATCAAGCTATTGGGTTAACCATGCCAAGTTTGGTGGGCTTAAAGTCCTTAAATCGATTAGAACAAGTCATGCTCAAAGCAGAGTTGGATCAAACCCCATGGGGCGAAGCTTTGGTGACGGATGTGCAAGGTACAGTTGTCGAAGGTGTGAGCAGTAATTGTTTTATTCGTACAAATGAAGGATGGATTACGCCCGAACTTCGTTATAATGGCGTGCATGGTGTCATGCGTGCAGAAATTTTAAAACGGATGCAGCAGCATCAGATTGCATGTACTCAACGTCACGTCAATATGGATGAAATTACGCATTTTCAGAGTGTTTTTTTCTGCAATGCTTTAAGTCCCATGAAAATTGCATCAACTCTGAATGGAGTTGAGTTAGATGTTCAAGCTTGTATTGAACTTTTCCGAACACTTCAATTAAGTCAGATTCGTTAATATGTCCACCGCGTCTAAAAAAACAAATAAGAAAAAATCTGCCAAAGCAGGTTTTCCATTTAAAGCATGTTTGGTTGTGCTACTTGGTATCGTTGTACTTGTGGCGATTTTACTGTGGTCGAGTTTATTTAAAGCCTATCCTGTGGAAGGCAAAAAGCAAATGTTGGCGATTGGTGCAGGGGATACCTATTCAGGTTTTATTGACCGACTTTCCAAAGAGAAACAAGTTCATTTTCCTATTATTTTAAAGTTGTACCAAAAGTTCATGATCAATGACACCCTGAAAGCGGGTGTATATGAAATTCATGAAGGCATGAGCGTACGTGAAGTCATGAAACTGATTTCTAACTCTGAAAATGCGCAAATGAATCGAATTTTAGTGATCGAAGGGACGACATTTAAGCAACTGATAGATGCTTTAAAAAATGACCCTTTGGTGACGCATGACATCAGTCATTTACCGTATGCAGAAATCTTAAAAGAGCTCGGCATTCCGTATTCACACCCTGAAGGATTATTTGCACCGAATACGTATTTCTTTGCAAAAGGCGAGTCTGATCGAAAAATTTTGAAGGATTTGTATAACCGACAAATCAAAGCCTTAGATCAGGCTTGGACTAATCGAGCTCAAAATTTACCGTACAAAGATAAATATGAAACCTTAATTATGGCGTCGATTATTGAAAAAGAAACCAGTATTGATAGTGAGCTTGAACAAGTGTCTGGTGTATTTGTGCGTCGTTTACAACAAGGCATGCGTTTACAAACGGACCCTACGGTTATTTATGGCATGGGCGATAAATACCAAGGTAATATCACTCGCCAAGATTTACGTACACCTACAGCATATAATACGTATACGATCAACGGCTTACCGCCTACACCGATTGCTTTGCCAAGTCAAAAAGCTATTGAAGCTGCGATGCATCCAGATGCGTCAAATAACATCTATTTCGTGGCAACAGGTAACGGTGGTCATAAATTTAGCAGTAATTTGTCAGACCATAACCGCGCAGTACAAGAATATTTATCTGTAATTCGTGCGAAAAACTAAGGAGTGAGCATGTTTATTAGCTTTGAAGGCACGGAAGGTGTGGGTAAAACTACACTCATTCGTAAATTACATGATCATTTCCAAAATTTGGGTAAAAATGTCGTACTTACACGTGAGCCGGGTGGTACACCTATGGCTGAACAAATTCGTGCATTACTTTTGGCCGTCAATCATGATGAAGCAATGAGTGATGATACAGAGTTGTTACTTATGTATGCTGCACGCGCACAGCATTTGGCGCGCGTGATTTTACCTGCATTGGCAGAAGGTAAAATCGTTTTATGTGATCGTTTTGCCGATTCGAGTTTTGCTTATCAATGTGCAGGACGTGGTTTAGATCGTGACAAGCTCAATGTCTTAAATGCAAGTTTTGTTGCGCGTATACCTGATATTACTTTTTGGCTTGATGCACCGATTGAAACAGGAATGTTAAGAGCAAGAGAGCGTGGTGCTTTAGACCGTTTTGAACAAGAGAAAGCAACTTTCTTTGAGAAAGTAAGATCAGGTTTTGCTGAGATTCATCAAACGCACCCTGAACGAATGAAACGCCTTGACGCAACCCAAACACCTGAGCATGTTTTCCAACAGGCATTATCGCATCTACAGCAGATCTAAAATGCCATAGTATTTGTTAGGCAATTGATTTAAAAATCATCCATAGCAAAAGTTATGGATGATTTTTTATGCATGCTACAAAACAGGAGATTATCAATTTCCTTAAGACTGAATTTGCGCCAAGCTTAAAGCATTGCACTATCGTTGAAGTTGGTGAAAAGGCTGCCACTTTAATTTGGCATGTGACTGAAAAAGATTTGCGGCCTGGCAATACTGTTTCAGGCCCGACTATGATGACTTTGGCGGACTTTGCGCTATATGTGGCTATATTGGGGGAGATCGGGATTGTAGGACTGGCGGTCACGACCAATATGAATATTAATTTTTTAAGAAAACCCGAAGCCAATCAAGATTTAATAGGCGAGTGTCGATTGCTGAAAGTGGGCAAAAGTATAATTTATGGTGAGGTGTTGGTGTATTCAGCAGGTGTGGATGAGCCTGTTGCACATATAACAGGGAGTTATTCTATTCCACCAAAACGAATATAAAGGCTCAATTGCATTTGCTGATTCAAATAAAAAGCCGAATTTATATTCGGCTTTTTATGGTTTTTAGACATTTTAGATGTTTAAGAAACCAGTTCTGTATTCACCAATGGACATTCCACTTGGAAATTGGGTGGAGTTAGGACTGTTTTTCGTAATTCTGCTGCTTGTTCAGGATAGTCTAAAGTGAAATGCAGACCACGAGATTCTTTACGTTCCATTGCACAGCGCACAATCATTTCTGATACCAGTACCAAGTTACGTAGTTCAATCAGATTTTTACTGACTTGGTAGTCTTGGTAATACTCGGTAATTTCACGATTAAGCATTTCAATACGATGGAGCGCTCGTTGAAGCCGCTTGGTCGTTCTGACAATGCCCACGTAGTTCCACATGGTTTGGCGAAGCTCGTCCCAATTTTGCAAAATCACTACATCTTCATCAGGGTTAGTCACTTGCGAGTCATCCCATTCTGGGACATGAGGCGCCTGATAAGTCCCTTGATGTTGTGCTGTGATATGTGTTGAAGCACTCATACCATAGACGAAACATTCAAGTAAGGAGTTACTGGCCATACGGTTTGCACCATGTAGGCCGGTATAAGAGGTTTCTCCAATGGCATATAGGCCTGGAATATCGGTCTGACTGTTTTCATCAACCACAACGCCACCACAGGTGTAGTGTGCTGCCGGAACCACCGGAATCATTTCTTTGGTAATATCAATACCGAGTTCCATTAAGCGTTCATACAATGTTGGGAAATGTTCTTTGACAAATTCTGCAGGTTTATGGGTGATATCAAGCCAAACATGACGGATTCCTAGACGTTTGATTTCATAATCAATAGCGCGCGCTACGATATCGCGTGGTGCTAATTCGGCACGCTCATCAAAGCGCAGCATAAAGCGTTCACCATCTGGAAGACGTAAATAGGCACCTTCGCCACGCATCGCTTCGGTAATTAAGAAAGAGCGAGCTTGAGGATGATATAAACAGGTTGGATGGAATTGGTTAAACTCCATATTGGCAACACGGCAGCCTGCACGATACGCCATGGCAATACCATCACCCGTCGCAATGTCGGGATTTGATGTATATAAATATGCCTTCATGGCACCACCACAGGCAAGGGCAGTGAACGGTGCTAAAAAGGTATGTACTTTTTCGGTTTTTTCATCTAAAGCATATAGACCGAGAGCACGGTTTTCAGCTTCAGGATTTAATTTTTGTGCGGTGATTAAATCGATTGCAATAAAATTTTCAAAAATATGAATATTGGCTTTTTCTTGCGCACGTTCAACCAATGTTGTGGAAATAGCACGACCTGTGGCATCTGCTGCATGGATAATCCGCCGGTGAGAGTGACCACCTTCACGTGTCAGATGTAACTGTTCTTGGTCGTCTAAAGTAAATTGCACACCCTGATTCAGTAGAAAATCGACAGAAGATTTACCACCTTCAACGGTTTGTTTTACCGCTGCCATTTCACATAAATGCGCACCGGCAATCATGGTGTCATTGATATGTTGTTCAATAGAATCTGTTTTATCGAGGACGGCAGCAACACCACCTTGGGCATAATATGTACTGGCATCCGTCAGCGTCGATTTAGCTAAAACAGCAATATTAAAATGATCTGGTAACGATAGGGCTAAACTTAGGCCTGCACCGCCACTTCCCACAATAATCACATCAAATTGATGTGTCGTGTTTAAATTAGACATGTCCATCAGCTAATTTTAAAAATGTCCGATCATCACAACTGTTTTTGCCTAAAAACGCAATGACTATAAATTAACTAAATAATGAAAAATATTCATAGATCTGTAATATTTAAGGAATGTTTAAGATTGTTTATCATAAATAATCATCAAACATTTTATTACGAAGCTTAGACTTGCATTGTGATAAAAACTAACGTATTTCAAATGATAAGCACAATTGAGTGAATGCTAACAATGAATAAATCGTATTTACAAAAGGGACTCTATGCAGCTGTGTTTACGGTTGCTAGCGTGCAGACTCAGGCAGCGGGTCCTGTTGATTTTTCCAATTTGGTTGAACAAGTCAGCCCAGCTGTCGTAAGCGTGAATGTGGTTAAAAAGCTTAGTCAAGAAGAGCTTTTGCAGCAACAAGTCCCAGAAATATTACGACGCTTTTTCGGTAATCAGGTGGTTATTCCGCAGCAAAAAATGCCGCAAGAAAAGACCGGTTATGGAAGCGCATTCTTTATTAGTAAAGATGGTTATCTGTTAACCAATCACCATGTGGTAGAAGATGCCTCGAAAGTCACCATCGTGCTGAATGACCGCCGTGAAATTGATGCCACAGTTGTGGGTAGTGATGAGCGGACTGACGTGGCTTTGTTAAAGGTCAAAGGTTCAAATTTTCCTGAGCTACGCACAGGCAATGTTGACCGTTTACGTGTAGGTGAGCCAGTGTTGGCCATTGGTTCACCATTTGGCTTTGACTATTCAGCTTCGGCAGGAATCGTTAGTGCTAAAATGCGTAATATGATGGGAGAAACCTCGGTTCCATTCATTCAAACCGACGTGGCATTGAACCCGGGTAATTCTGGTGGTCCATTATTTAATCAGTCTGGTGAAGTAGTCGGGGTAAATTCTCGTATCTTTAGTGGTACAGGCGGTTATATGGGGTTATCGTTCTCGATTCCCATTGATGTTGCAATGGATGTTGCAGACCAATTAAAGAAAAACGGCAAGGTAACACGTGCTTATTTAGGCGTCATGCTACAAGATATCGATCGTAATCTTGCAGAGTCTTATAACCTTTCAAAACCAGAAGGCTCTTTGATTACTCAAGTTGCACCAAATTCACCTGCTGCAAAAGCTGGCTTTAAAGTGGGTGATGTCATTTTGAAATTTAATGGCACACCAATTTCACGTACAGGCGAACTGCTGAATTATCTCAATCGTACAGGTCCTAATCAAAGTATTCAGCTTGAAGTATTACGTGATGATAAACGCCAAAACATTTCAGCAACCTTGATCACTGCACCAGATGATACGCCTGCAAAAGCTGAAATTGCACCTGTGAAAAAAGGCCCGGTGATTGGGGTGTCAATTCGTAATTTAACTGCAGATGAATTAAAACAACTGAGTCTAAAAGGCGGTGTCTTAATTCAAGATGTACGTGCAGGAGGTATAGCTTCACAGGCGCGAATTCAGCCGGGTGACGTTGTGACTCAAGTTAATAATAAAGCTGTGAATAATGCAGAAGATTTTGTGAAAGTTATTTCAGAATTGAAAAATGGCAGCATTGCACGTGTTTCTTTGATTCGTCAGGGGCAACGTGCGATTGTGGGCATGCGCATTCAATAATGATTTACTAAATGAAAACCACTCCAAGCGAGTGGTTTTTTAACTTTAGCGTTTTTGCAATTCACCCTTAGATAAAAATGGGTAGACTGTGGAGCATATTTTAAAATTTGCAGGACGCTATGAGCGATATCTTTGATTTAAAAATTACAGTTCAAGCTGAACATATCGACACATTAAATCATGTGAATAACGTGGTGTACGTCAGTTGGATGCAAGATGTCGCGACAGCACATATTGAAGCCTTGGGTTTAGGTTTAAAAGAATATATTGAATTGAAGCATGCCATGGTTGCTGTTGAGCATCATGTGCAATATCGCAAAGCAGCAGTTGAAGGTGAAGAGATTATTCTGCGAACGTGGCTCAATGATATCAATGCGTTGTATTCATTTCGTCAGTATGTATTTTATCGACCTAAAGACAAAGCGATATTATTTACAGGCAATACGCAGTGGGCATGCATTGAAATTGCCACAGGTCGTCCAAAACGCATGTCGCCAACCTTTACCCAAGCGTATCAACCTATTGCGGATAGCCTAAATCCGCTGGATTTTAGTGCTTATGATCTTTGAGTTTGATTTTATCGCAAAATTTCAAACCAAGACTAGCCAAGTTCTCCATGTAGGATGAATGACTTGCATAAAAGCAATGCATTATTTTCGATACTTTGAAAAATCCATCTGCTATAATCCTCGGCAATTTCTATTCGGCTTTTGCTATGCATAAAGAATTGCATGTATAGCGCTTTTATTTTTCCAAGGTAGCCCATGGCGCAAGCTAAAAAATCTGTTGATATAAAAAACATTCGTAACTTCTCGATCATTGCGCATATCGACCATGGTAAGTCGACCCTTGCCGACCGATTTATTCAAACTTGTGGTGGTTTGCAAGATCGTGAAATGCAGGCGCAGGTTCTAGATTCTATGGAATTGGAACGTGAGCGTGGTATTACGATTAAAGCTGCGTCAGTGACTTTGTATTACACCCATCCTAATGGTGAAGAATACCAACTCAACTTCATTGACACACCGGGGCACGTTGACTTTTCTTATGAAGTTTCACGTTCATTGGCTGCGTGTGAAGGTGCACTATTGGTTGTCGATGCTGCACAAGGGGTAGAAGCACAATCTGTAGCGAATTGCTATACCGCAATTGAACAAGGTTTAGAAGTCCTACCTGTTTTAAATAAAATTGATTTGCCGCAAGCAGAGCCAGAGCGTGTTATTCAAGAAATTGAAGACATTATTGGTATCGAAGCGACTGAAGCACCTACATGTTCAGCTAAAACCGGTCTAGGCATTGAAGGGGTGCTTGAAACACTGGTAAATGTTATTCCTGCACCCGAAGGCGATCGTAATGCACCATTACAAGCCTTAATTGTTGACTCTTGGTTCGACAACTATTTGGGCGTGGTTTCTTTAGTTCGTATTAAAGAAGGTCGTGTGCGTAAAGGCGATAAAATGTTGATGAAATCAACAGGTCAAACGCACATCATTACTTCAGTAGGTATTTTTAATCCGAAACACACAGAAACGGACATGCTCGAAGCAGGTGAAGTTGGTTTCGTGATCGCGGGTATTAAAGATATTTTTGGTGCTCCAGTTGGTGATACGATTACCTTGGCAACTACACCAGAAGTTGAAAGCTTACCGGGTTTCAAAAAAGTGAAACCACAGGTCTATGCAGGTTTATTCCCAATCGATTCAAGTGAATTTGAACCGTTCCGTGAGGCGCTGCACAAACTGCAAATTAATGACTCAGCGTTGTTCTTTGAACCTGAAAGTTCAGATGCACTTGGTTTTGGCTTCCGTTGTGGCTTCTTGGGTATGCTGCACATGGAAATTGTACAAGAACGTTTAGAACGTGAGTATGATCTGGACCTGATTTCTTCAGCACCAACCGTAATTTATGAAGCGGTGATGAAAAATGGTCAAACCATTTATATCGATAGTCCTTCTAAAATGCCGGATGGTTCAACAGTTGAAGACTTACGTGAGCCAATTGCTGAATGTCACATTTTAGTACCGCAAGAATACTTGGGTAATGTGATGACTTTATGTGTTGAACGTCGCGGCGTTCAAAAGAATATGAAGTTCATGGCGAACCAAGTGGCCATTACGTTTGAAATTCCAATGGCTGAAGTGGTAATGGATTTCTTTGATAAGTTGAAATCATGTTCACGTGGCTTTGCATCGCTTGACTATAGCTTTGTCCGTTTTGAGAGTTCATCTTTGGTTAAGGTAGATGTGCTAATTAATGGTGAGAAGGTTGATGCCTTGGCCATGATTTGTCACCGCCAAGATGCTCGTCATCGTGGTATTGCTCTAGTTGAAAAAATGAAAGATTTGATTCCACGTCAAATGTTTGATGTGGCTATTCAAGCAGCAATTGGTGCGCAAATCATTGCACGTTCAACTGTAAAAGCGATGCGTAAAAACGTATTGGCAAAATGTTATGGTGGTGACGTGTCACGTAAGAAGAAACTTCTTGCGAAACAAAAAGAAGGTAAGAAACGTATGAAGCAAGTGGGTAGTGTTGAAATCCCACAAGAAGCGTTCCTTGCGGTATTGAAAGTAGAAAGATAATAAATAGAGGTTTATGAGCTCATGGATTTTGACTTTAATTTGATCCTTGTTCCTGCCACAGTCATTTTTTTCCTAATTTGGCTGTTGGATAAGTTTGTCTGGAAACAACGGCAGACCAAAGGTAAAGGGAATGAAAACGTCGTTATCGCGTGGGCTTATGACTTCTGGCCGATTCTAGCGATAGTTTTGGTGATGCGTTCATTCTTATATGAGCCATTTAATATTCCATCAGACTCTATGGTTCCAACTTTAGAGACAGGTGATTTTATTGTGGTGAATAAATATCAGTATGGTGTACGATTACCTATTATTAATAAAAAAATTATTGATGTTGGTGAACCTGAGCGTGGAGATGTAATTGTATTCCGTTATCCACCGCAACCAACCATTAGCTATATTAAACGTGTGGTCGGTTTACCAGGTGATCATATTATTTATGATCATGGTCAACTGAGTGTGAATGGTCAGAAAGTGGCAAAAGTTCCAGTTGAATTTAGCCGTGAAAAAGATCAACTCGATACACCTACATCGATTTATCATAAAGAAACCATGGGTAAGCATACGTTTACCATGCGTGAGCTTGACGGCGTCAATGTTGCGCGCCAAGCGCCATTTATCAACTATGTTGAAAATGGTAAATATTCAACAGAAAATGGTTTATATTGGGAAGTTAAGGTTCCTGAAGGTCACTATTTCGCGATGGGGGATAATCGCGATCAAAGTGCGGACAGTCGTTTTTGGGGCTTTGTGCCTGAAGAAAACCTCACTGGACGTGCTTTTTACAAGTGGATGCATAAGGAACCTGGTTTAAAACTGCCTTCATTTAGTCGTAATGGCAGTATTGATTAGTCTTACATCAGGAAAATAAAATGAGACATCAACGGGGAACGTCTTATATTGCAATTTTAATTGCTATTATTGGTTTTGCTTTTTTAGCTAAAGCATTAATTGCGGTTTGGGGACCGTATGTTGACGACCGTCTCGTCAACAATGAAATTGAAGATTTGATGAAGAGCAGTCCTAAAAATATTGCTCCTAGTAAGTTTGAGTCACAAATGTCACAACGCTTAGATATGAATGGTGTGCGTGATTTAAACTTTAAAGATATTGCTCAAGTCACTAATGTAGACGGTCTACAAGTGAAAACAGATTATGAAATAAGAAAGCCTTTCTTATTGAATATTGATATTGTGTTGAAGTTCGAGAAAAGTTTTGATCAAAGCTCAGTCCAAGCTAAATGAAGCTCGTTTAGCAAGTCGTATCGGTTATCAGTTTAAACAACCTGAATTGTTACAACTGGCCTTGACCCACCGATCGGTGAGCCATAAATACAATTATGAACGCCTAGAATATCTGGGCGATTCATTATTGGGTATGATAATTGCCAATTATCTATACCATGCCTACCCGCATGAAAATGAAGGGCGTCTAACGCGTATGCGTGCGACACTGGTTCGTCAGGAAGCGTTAGGTAAAATTGCCAATGACTTAAAACTCAGTCAAGAATTAATCTTGAGTACAGGTGAGTTGAAATCTGGCGGTCATCATCGCGAGTCTATACTGGCGGATACTGTTGAATCGATCATTGGAGCAATCTATGTCGATTGTCAGGATTTAAAAATTCTGGAACCGATTGTTCTTAAATGGTATGTGCCATATTTAGATCATATTGAACCGACCGATCAACTGAAAGACCCTAAATCACGTTTACAAGAGTATTTACAAGCACGTAAAAAACCTCTCCCGGTTTACGAGGTTGTAGATATTCAGGGTGATGCTCCAAACCAACATTTTAAAGTTGAATGTACGGTAGAAGGGCTACCTGTTAAATACGGTGAAGGTTCAAGCCGTCGCTTTGCTGAACAGGCAGTAGCGGCAGAAATCTTAGAAATTTTGGAGAAAAAGTCTTAATGACTACTCATTCCGATCACGTAGATGCTGATCACGAGTCGCAAGGCGACAGTAACGATTTAATTAGTCAGTTTTTTAGTGCACAAGGTACTGAAATTCCTGCCGATTTTAAAAGTGGTTTTGTGGCGATTGTCGGTCGTCCAAACGTGGGTAAATCAACGTTAATGAACCATATTTTGGGTCAAAAACTTTCCATTACCTCTCGTAAACCACAGACCACACGTCATAAAATTGTGGGTATTGACTCACGCGAAAAATCTCAAGCGGTATTTGTAGATACCCCGGGGATGCACAAAAAAGAAGTCCGTGCCATCAATAAAATGATGAACCGTGCGGCACATTCTGCACTTCGTGATGTGAACTTAGTTTTGTTTGTGATTGATGCAGACAAATGGACACAGAATGATGATTTAGTGTTAGAAAAGCTAAAAAATGCCGATATGCCAGTGATTCTTGTGATCAATAAAATTGATACACTAGAGAATAAAAACCATGCATTACCATTGATACAAGAGCGTGCAAAATTAATGAATTTTGCAGAAATTGTTCCTGTATCAGCATTACGTGGTGCAAATTTAGATCATTTGCGCAGCACGATTGAGAAATATTTACCATTCCAACCACCACTGTATTCACTTGAGCAATTGACTGATCGTTCAGAGCGTTTCCTTGCCTCTGAAATTATCCGTGAAAAAATCATGCGCCAATTGGGGGAAGAGCTTCCTTATGATCTAACCGTTCAAATTGAGTCGTTTAAAACAGAAGAAGCAACAGTTAATCCAAAAACGGGTCGTCCTAAAGCGGCGTGTACCTATATTGATGCGACGATTTTTGTTGATCGCTCTGGCCAAAAAGCCATTGTGATTGGTGAAAAAGGTGCCAAACTGAAGAAAATCGGTATGGATGCACGTGTGGATATGGAAAAAATGTTCGAGCAAAAAATCATGCTAACACTTTGGGTGAAAGTCAAAGGTGGTTGGTCTGATGATGAACGTGCATTGAAAAGCTTGGGTTATAGCGATATTTAATTGCTAGACATTTAAAACTTTGAGGGAAGAGTAATGATGAAAGTATTAGCTGTAGTGGCGTTTGTATTGTTTCTACAAGGGTGTATTCATAAAATCGTTACTGTTCCTGTCAAAGTGGCTTATAAAACCACAAAAGGCGTGGTCAAAGGGACCGCTGCAGTTGTAGGTGCAGTCATTCCAGATGGGGATGATGAAGAAGAAGACGACAAGAAAAAGAAAGACAAGGATTAATATTTTAAATCATGCGTAATGAGATACTGCATGGTTATTTAATTCACCATCGTAAATATCGTGAAAAAAGTCATATCGTGCACCTGTTTACGCAGGAGCATGGCCGAGTTGACGGTATTCTCAGACAAACACCTCCGCCACAGTATCAACCGATTTGCTTGCAAGCATCCGGCAAGTCTGAACTTAAAAATTTCAGTAAACTTGAAATTGTAAATCAACCCATTTTCTTTTTTGGGGATGCTTTTTTTTCAGGGTTTTATTTGAATGAAGTCTTATTGAGGCTATGTCCCTTAGAGGTTGAGATGCCAGAGACATTTGCTCAATATGCGCATACATTAGAACAACTCCAATGCATGTCTGCGCAGGATAATCCTGACCTGTTTTTGCGACAAATCCTTAGACAGTTTGAGCATGAGTTGCTTGAAGAATTGGGTTATGCACTAGATTATTCAACTGATGCAAATCAACAGCAAATTCAGCCTCATGAAAATTATCAATTTCATTTAAACGAAGGTTTTCAACCTGTCATTAAAGCCTCACGCGCAACATTGTCAGGTCAACATATTTTAAGTATGTGTGATTATGAAAAAGGTGGGGAATTTAATCCTGAACAGTTACAATTACTGTCTAAGTTGTACCGACAAATGATTACTTCCTTGCTTGGCGATCGTCCATTAAAAAGTCGTCAATTGTGGATACAGAATTCTCAAACTCAACGTCATTAGGAAAGAATTATGGCAGCTTTGCTTGGTGTAAATATTGACCATGTGGCAACACTACGAAATGCACGTGGGACAACTTATCCAGATCCTGTGAATGCCGCAATTATTTGTGAGCAAGCGGGGGCGGAAGGGATTACGCTGCATTTACGTGAAGATCGTCGCCATATTAAGGATGATGATGTACGTCGTATGCGTTCTGTATTAAAAACCCATATGAATCTTGAAATGGCAGTGACCAATGAAATGGTTGAATTTGCCAAAGAGATTCAGCCGCATCATGTATGCTTTGTTCCTGAAAAGCGTGAAGAAGTGACGACTGAGGGTGGTTTAGATGTTGTTGGGCATTTTGAAGATGTAAAAAACGCGACTCAAGCACTCGCAGCGATTGGTTGCGAAGTTTCATTATTTATTGATGCTGACTTTGCTCAAATTGATGCAGCAATTGCCTGTGGCGCACCTACGATTGAGTTGCATACAGGTGCATATGCAGATGCTGAAACACCTGAAGCGCAGAAGGCAGAGCTGGAACGTATTATTCAAGGTGCTGAATATGCCGCATCTAAAGGTTTGATTGTGAATGCTGGCCATGGCTTAAATCTTGACAATGTCACTCCGATTGCGCGCATTGCGCAAATTCATGAACTAAATATTGGTCACTCGATTATTGCTGATGCTGTATTTATTGGATTGGCACAGTCTGTAAAACAAATGAAAGCTGCGATTAAAGCCGCACGTTAATTATTTAAGTAAAGTATATGTCAAATATTGATTATGATGCCCTAATGAAGCCAGTCATTGGCTTCTTGGGGTGTGAAACACCAAAAGCATGGCTAGATGAAGCTTTAAATAATTTGGATATCCTGATGCAGGATCATGCCAATTGTGAAAAGAAAGCAGCAAGTACAGCAATGAATTTGATGTTTCGTTATAGTTTTTTCTCGGATTTACAAATCAAACTGGCACAGCTAGTACGCGAAGAAATGCTGCACTATGAGCAAGTGCTGGAACTGATGGCAAAACGTGGTCAGAAATGGACTGCAATCAGTGCTGGTCGGTATGCAGGTGGTCTACGTAAAGAAGTGCGGACTTACGAGCCAGAAGCGTTAATTGATATCTTGGTGATTGGCGCATTTGTTGAAGCACGGTCATGTGAGCGTTTCTATGCGCTTGCACCACATGTGGATGAAGAGTTGGGGCGTTACTACCGCTATTTGCTAAAGTCTGAATCACGCCATTATGAGGACTATTTAGCATTGGCCATGGATGTGGCGACGACCAATAAGCTAAAGAATCCGAAAGAAGATATTCAGATGCGTATTGAGCATATTCGTGAAGTTGAAAAAAATTTGATTAGCAGCCCAGATGATTTATTCCGCTTTCATAGTGGTGTGCCAGTCAAAGCAGCTTGATAAAATAATCCTCCAGAATGGGGGATTTTTTATGCACTTAAAATAAATGATAATAAGAATTATTTACAATTATCTTGGGTGAATCTAAAATGAAACGATCTCTATGAATCAAACAATTTAAGCTCACTTATTTAATATGAAATTACAATTCACTTTACTCTGTATCGCTTTGTGTGCGGTTGGTCAGGCTGAAGCGCATTATCCTTATGTGGCGCCATTAAACTATCAAACATTTAATAATCATAGTGCCATTCTTTCTGGTTTTTATGACAATCCGTTTGTTTCTGAAATAGCCATTAAAAATTTTAATTTCCATGTACATACACCGTCAGGTGAAAAGCTGCATCTAACAGATGCCGATTGGGCAAAAACTCAAACAGTCAGCAGTTATAGTTTAGAAAATAAGCAGGATGGCACGTATCGTATTCGTGGTGAAAAGCAGGGAAGTACAGCGCGTTTTGCTTATGATCAAAAGCAGTGGAAAGCGTTAATCAATGGTGTACGTGATCCTCAAAAAACTGCGAATGCAAATGTCATTTATACAGCCGAGTTGACTCAAAAGTCGCAAATCAAAAGTATTCAAACCCAAGAAATCATTGAAACTTTTGTATCGCGCCGTGTAACGTCTACAAATGTAGTGAATCATTTGCATGATGGTTTTGATGTGCAATTTAGAACCCATCCGAATGCCATTATGCAAAATGAGCCAGTACAACTGAAAGTGCTAGATCAGAAAAAAGCGGTTCCGGGTTTACAGGTTGAAATTTTGCAGCAAACCACGGATTACAGCCGTGAAGGAAAAGTTTATAAAACGCTTAAAACTGATCAAGATGGAAATTTGAATTTTAACCTATCAGATCGTGGTCAGTATTTGCTGAAAATGGATTATCAACAGCCTTTTGAAATGAAGGAACACGCATTAAAACGATATAAATATACTTTGAGTTTTAATGTGTGTCTTGTCCTGAAATAGATTGACAGTATTCCACTTCAAACCGAGTTAAGCAATTAGCTCGGTTTTAGTTTGCTCATACGTCTGATTCGGGGTGTTCATATTTAAACTTAAATGTGGTCTATAGCAATTATAAATCATAATAGATTCCGCAATTAAGTGATCTAACTCCTTCATGGTTTGACATCGTGTAATTAAAAACTCCTGCTTTAATATTCCATTAATCCGCTCTGCTAATGCATTCTGGTAACAGTCTCCTCCATCTGTCATAGAAGGACATACCCCATAATGGCGTAATGCCGATTGATATAGTTCAGAGCAATACTGAGAGCCTCTGTCTGAATGATGAATCATCCTTGTCGCTCGATCCGTCACATGCTGCATAGCCATATGTAGAGCCTGCACAACATTCTCCGCACGCATATCATTCGATAACTTATAACCTTTAATCTGACGGGTATAAGCATCTGTCACTAAGGATAAATAATGTACGCCTTCAGCACTCTCAACATAAGTAATATCACTAACAAAGACTTCGTTGGCTTGCACTGCTGAATAATCCTTTAATAAATTTGGATGCTTCTTCATCCAATGCTTGCTATCCGTAGTTTTTGTATAGCGACGCTTGGGGCGAATCAATAAATTATGCTCTTTCAATATTTTAAATAACTGATCCCGTCCACACTTTAAACCACGCTGCAACAATTTGCCTTTAATAAGCCAATACAGCTTACGTGTTCCGATACTTGGCATGAGACAACAATATTCCATAACCAACTCAAGTATTTGTTCAGTTGCTTGTGCAGTCATTTGAGCACGTTTTTCTGCTTGATAATAAGCTTGTCGGGTGATTCCCAACCACTGACAATAACGTGAAACGCTTAGTCTTCTTTGGCTTTGCCAATCTTTGAAACGTGCTCGGTATACTTTTTTCCAAGATCAGTCCCACATTCTTTATCAATGTGATAAATCACATCCTGAATAAATTCAGTTTTAAGCTTTTCTGCGGCTAACTGCTTTTCTAATTGGCGGATTCGTTGTTGGGGGGTTAATTGGCGTTTAGAAGAAGTCGGCATATTCGAAGTCCAGTCCTGTTGTCCGTGCTTGCGTAACCATACCAGCACAGTTGATCTTCCTTGAATACCATATTTTGCCTGAGCTTGTTTATAAGTAATTTGCCCTTTTTCTACTTCATGTACAACCATCATTTTAAAGGCGAAGCTATAATCACGTTGTGTGCGTTTAACTCGTTGTTCTTGTGCATGTTCCATAAAATAAGTCTCTTAAGGTGTAAACTTATTTCAGGACGGGACAGTGATTTAAAGAGAAAAAGCTCTGCGATTTGCGGAGCTTTTTTATGAAAATGATTTAGCTATCTTTAGGTTCAAGATAAAACATCGATAAACCTATCAATAAAATTAAACTGGTTTGAGTGAAAAAGTGTTTATTAAAACCACCATAATATTGCTGCGAATAGCCTGCAATCAGTAAACAACCCGTTAAATAAAGCAATCGATAATATCGGCTCTCAAAACAATAACAGACACTTGCAAAACATAAAATCAGGCAGCCAATCACCATATAATGGATATCCCAAATGATGGTGTTGATTGCAAATAAAAGTGCTGAAAGTGCGCCGATAGATAAATTACGCAGGCTTTCAAACCCTTGAAAAATGTGCATCAAAGCTAATATGAAGAATGGCAATAGAGCAAGTGCATATTTTATTCTTATACTGTTTTGCGTCATGAGCATAAAATTTTGCTGTTTCTCAACAATGGGGCTAGTACTGATGCTTAGCCTAAGCCATTGCAGGGTTAAGTGTTCAGGGATGTTGGCTTTAACTAAAAATTTGAGAGTGGCTTGTGGTGGAATAATATAATTTTCTTGGAATTCATGGCCATAAAACATCCATGACTTATTGGTCTCTAGTGTGTGATATTGCGTATTTTTTTGAGTTGAGATGTTAAAAAGTTGTCCAGTTGCATTTAACCCAGCTTTCATACATGGTGTTTCTTTCTCGTGAACAATACATAACGGCAGTACCGAAATTTCAAGATCTTTTCGAGTTTGTTGCTGACCTGCAAAATCGATATGAACATATAACTGATCAGATTGGTTTTGCAGCGTAATCGGTGTGCTTGACCAATATAGTCCTTCTGTCATCTCGTTCAATACAGATTCAGATATTTCGGGAATAGTATTGTGATTTTGAAACTGCTGAGGTGGAATCAACCATTGTAGCTTGCTGTCAAGAAGGGTGTTCGATTCACTATTATATAAATTGGGTGGTGTTTTGAAATGTTGCTCAATTTCACTTTCGGGTGTGCAGCTCACCAAATAAATTGCAAATGGGCTGATAAAAATTAAAAGAAAAATGAATGCAGTGAGATAGTGTTTTAAGGCAGTTTTATTTGATTCAGCATCAACTTGAATGAACATTTTTTTATTTTAATGACAATGACTTATAGATTATATGTAAATCATAGTCATTAAAAAAGCCCATTTAAATAAATGGGCTTTAGAATTTGGCTCTCCAACCTGGGCTCGAACCAGGGACCTGCGGATTAACAGTCCGTCGCTCTACCGACTGAGCTATTGGAGAATCTGAATGCGATTATAAGCAGATTTTGGGGAGGGTCAAGCTAAAAATACCAATATGAGGAGAAATGCGTGATAGATGTTTTTTATTTGAACAAAAAGAAGGATTTTTTAGAAAAAATGAATCTTAGGCTTGCAAAGAAAAAATTCAATTGATAGTCTGAATGCAACAACAGAGCGTTTAAACATATGTTTAAACAGTGTGGATTTAAACCCAACTTGCCAGCACTAAAATGGCTAAACAGGAGAAAGCGAATGAATACGCTGACTATTTCTCAGATTTTTTCAAAATTTTCTTTTTACCAAGAAAACTATCTTTCCATTATTAGTAATCAAGAGCAATATCAAACACCTGTCGAAGGTGCGTACGTTGACGTTTGGCCTTTGGGTCGACGTGACTTGGCATTGGGTGATTTATTACAACTGTGGTTTAGTGAAAAATGGTTGATCAACACGCCATGTCATTTACGTTTTGAACATCAAGATGATGGCCGTCGTGTGCCTTTGCAACGCAAGCAAGATTTGTATTTATACCAATTGGCCGGTAATGCGTTATCAGGCTCAAATCGTTCTAAAGTATGGTCTATTTCAGAACAACAAGAACTTCGTGTTGAGTTAGATAGTGCTTTAAAATATTACTGCTTTCAAAAGGGCAGTAATCGCATTGATCTAAGCGAAGGCCAATTAATTCGCGCCTTACATTCAGCAATTTAAGTTTGAATCATCATCTGCTCGCATTGAATTGCGAGCAGAAAAATAAAAATATTAAGGACGTATAATCATGCAAGTTGCAGTTGCATGTGCATAAAGTTTGCCATTGTCATCAATAATTTTCCCTTCAGAAATCCCTAAATTTGTACTGATATTAATGACTGTTCCTATCGCTGTAAGTTCAACATCCTTTGGGATTGGGCGACACATTTTTATATTTAAGTCGATGGTGCCATAACCTACACCTGCCTCTAATAACGTGTGAATGGCACAACCTGTCACAGAGTCGAGTACAGTAGCAGCAAAGCCACCATGCACGCCGCCTAGCGGATTTAAGTGTCGTGCATCTGCTTTAGCCTTAAAGCTAATACTGCCCTTAGATACTTCATAAGGCTGCATTGGAATAGTTTCGCTAATACTTGCAGGAGGAATTTTCCCTGCACACATGGCTTGTAGAAGTTGCAGTCCGGTCATTTCTTTTGGGTTCATTATTCTGGCCTATTTTACGAGTTCTAAAAAGGAATCTAAGTTTAACATAGCTAATTGTTGAAATTATTGTCAAGTTGATTCTTTGAAGCTTTCATTGAGTAATCTTGCATTTAGTATTTTGGTATCGGTTAAAATCGGAGAGGGGCGTGTTCAGGAGGCGTGGCATTTAACCGGTATAGCGATGAAGGTGGCTTTCGCGGTCGCCTTAACCGCCTCAATCGTTGTGGCAGTATTTCATCCCTATATGTTGCCCTTGTTCAGTAATGATAAAGATGTACTCAACGTGGTTTTCGCATTGGTGTTTTTATTGTGTTGGATGCATATCTTTGATGCGATATTAGTAGTTTCGGTCAATATGTTGAGGTGTTGGAAAGTTATTGTATTTCCGATGCTGGTTTATAGCAGCATGATTTTGGTTTTCGGGCTTGGTGGTGGCTGGTATTTGGCATTCCATCCTGTGACATGGTTGGGGCGCACGTACGATGCATTCAATATTCAAGGTTCTTGGATCATGCTGTGTGTTGCTTATACGCTGGCAGCAGTTATTTGCTTTATCTGCCTTAAATGGAAACATAGCAAATACTTTAAAATGGCTCAGATATAAAAAAACCCGCGAATATCGCGGGTTTTTTTGATTTGATCTTTAGATCAAATTATTTTTCAGCAGCAATTGAAGCAATCGCAGCGTCTACGCCTTCGATTGAATCAGCAGCTTTCTTGATACGTGCAAGCGCATCTACAAGAACTTCGTCTGCAGTTGCATAAGAAATACGCATGTAACCACCTAGACCGAACGCATCACCAGGAACTACGGCAACACCAGTTTCTTCCAATAACCATGCAGAGAATTCTGTGCAAGATTTTAAACCTTTTGCACGAATCAATGGGCGGATGTTTGCATATGCATAGAATGCACCATCAGCAGGAAGGCAAGTGATACCGTTGATGTCGTTCAAGCCTTTCACAACTAGGTCGTGACGGCGTTTGAATGCTTCAATCATTGGCTCAAGAACGTCTTGAGGACCATTCAATGCAGCTTCAGCAGCAACTTGTGAAATAGAAGTTGGGTTTGAAGTTGATTGAGATTGGATTTTTTTCATCGCACCAATAAGTTTAGCAGGGCCCGCTGCGTAGCCAATACGCCAGCCAGTCATTGCATAAGCTTTAGATACACCGTTAAGAACGATTACGCGATCGTAAAGGTCTGGTGCAACTGTTGCGATGTTGTAGAATTCGTCGTCCCAACGGATTGGTTCGTACATGTCATCAGAAGCAACTAAAACTTCTGGGTATTTACGTAGAACGTCAGCTAAAGCAAGTAATTCTTCTTTAGTGTAGATCATACCTGTTGGGTTAGAAGGGCTGTTTAGAACCACTAAACGAGTTTTGTCAGTGATTGCAGCTTCTAATTGAGCAGGCGTAATTTTGAAACGTTGGTCTTCACCACATTTCACGATTACAGGAGTACCTTCAGCAATGATCACCATGTCTGGGTAGCTTACCCAGTAAGGAGCAGGGATAATTACTTCGTCACCTTTGTTTAACAAAGCAAGTGCCAAGTTAAAGAAAGATTGTTTACCACCACAAGAAACCAAGATTTGGTTTGCAGCGTAATCAAGGTTATTGTCGCGTTTTAATTTAGCAATAATTGCTTTTTTAAGACCTGGAGTACCGTCAACAGCTGTATATTTAGTGAAGCCATTGTTGATAGCAGCAATTGCAGCATCTTTGATGTGTTGTGGGGTATCGAAATCCGGTTCACCTGCGCCTAAACCAATTACGTTTTTACCAGCAGCTTTTAATTCAGCAGCTTTGTTAGTAACAGCAAGTGTAGGGGACGGTTTGATGCTATTTACACGATCAGACAGACGTACGTCCACGGCAGTATTCCTTCTTATAGGGATTAAAAAATAAAAAGCACACTATCTTAGCTTAAATGCACAGTAATGGGGAGTGGCAAAATCAACAATGTGCAAAAAAGTGTGATATTCCATCCTAACCATATAATTGAGAAAATTTACATTGAGTTACTTAAATTTTTAATCAAATTTTATGGCAAATTCTTAAAGTCACGGACAAAAATAGGGCATAAAAAAGGCCACAATATGTGTGACCATTTTTAATAAAATTTTGTGCTTCAAATACTTTGCTTATTGAACAAAACGCGATAGATCTTCTTCAGGGCGAGCAGTTAGCACTTCTACACCATTTTTTGTTACAAGTAGCGTGTGTTCGTACTGTGCAGACAAGCTATGATCTTTAGTCACGACAGTCCATTTGTCGCCAAGAAGTTTGGTTTTCCAGTCGCCACCGTTCACCATTGGTTCGATGGTAAAGGTCATGCCTTCTTCTAAGATCATGCCTGTATTTGGTTGACCGTAGTGTAAAACTTGTGGTTCGTCATGGAAAACGGTACCAATACCATGACCACAGTATTCACGTACAACACCAAAACGTTCTGATTCAACATATTGTTGAATAGCATGGCCGATATCACCCATGGTTGCGCCTGGTTTTACCACCGCCATACCACGGTACATGGCTTCTTGGGCAACTTTGCATAAACGGTTCGCTAAAATAGTGGTTTCACCACCCACGATGTACATCATGTTGGTATCACCGTGGTAACCATCTTTAATCACAGTGACATCGATGTTTAAGATGTCACCTTTTTTTAACTTTTTGCTTTCAGATGGAATACCGTGACACACAACATGGTTCACTGAAGTACAGATCACGTGCTGGAACGCTGGACGACCCGGCGCAGCGCCATAACCTAAACAAGCAGGAATAGCTTCTTGTTTGTTGACAATATAGTCATGACAAATCGTATCAAGTTCTAGGGTAGTCACACCTGGAACAATATGCGGTTTGATCATATCCAAAACTTCTGCCGCCAGTCGACCCGCGACGCGCATTTTTTCAATTTCGTCAGGCGTTTTAATTAATCGACGTGGAGCTTCGTAAGTACTGTTCATGATCTCTAAAAACTTTTGGAAATTTGTATGTGACTATGGTATAAATAGCCGCCCATTTTATCAAATGCTTTTTCGTGAATATCTTTCACGAGCTTTGTGCGATGGGGCAATAAAATCCGCACATATATCGACACATTTCTCTGGGTGCCTTTTTAGGTGGAGAATGCGGGTATATGGAGGCCTAACCCAAACTTTAAGGTAAAGAAAATGGCAGATTACAACGTAAGCATGCGCGACCTTCTTCAAGCAGGCGCACACTTCGGTCACCAAACACGTTTTTGGAATCCAAAAATGCGCGAATACATCTTCGGCGCGCGCAACAAAATTCACATCATCAACCTTGAGCACACTGTTCCTGCGTTAAATGATGCTTTGAACTTTGCTAACAACTTGGCTAGCAAAAAGAACAAAGTTTTGTTCGTTGGTACAAAACGTGCAGCTTCTGCAATCATCCGTGAACAAGCTCAACGTGCAGGTCAACCATATGTTGATCACCGCTGGTTGGGTGGTATGTTGACTAACTGGAAAACTCTTCGCCAGTCAATCAACCGTCTAAAAGACCTTCAAACTCAATCTACTGACGGTACTTTCGCTAAACTTACTAAACGTGAAGCTTTAGAACGTACTCGTGAGATGGAAAAACTTGAGCGCGCTTTAGGCGGTGTGAAAAACATGGGTGGTTTACCTGACGCATTATTCGTAATCGATGTTGATCACGAAGCAATTGCAATTAAAGAAGCTAAAAACCTTGGTATTCCTGTTATCGGTATCGTTGATACAAACTCTAACCCAGACAACGTAGACTACGTTATCCCTGGTAACGACGATGCGATCCGTGCAGTTACTCTTTACGCTTCTGCTATGGCTGATGCGATTCTTGCTGGTAAAGAATATGCTCAATCACAAGCAAATGCACAAGCTAAAGGCGAAGAAGCTCCTGCTTCTGAGGCTTAATGCGTTTGACGTAAGCTTGTCATTTTTGCGACACGTGATGGTGGCAAAGTAAGCGTCATGTATGCAGACGGCCCAAGAGACAGCTCTGGGCCGTTTCTGTTCTAAAAAGAATTCATTTTCTACCGTATTTAGGAGATTAACATGACTGCAGTTACAGCAAGCATGGTTAAAGAATTGCGCGATCGTACTGGTCTTGCA
Source organism: Acinetobacter sp. YH12142 (assembly GCF_013418435.1). Taxonomy (NCBI): domain Bacteria; kingdom Pseudomonadati; phylum Pseudomonadota; class Gammaproteobacteria; order Moraxellales; family Moraxellaceae; genus Acinetobacter; species Acinetobacter sp. YH12142. Next base: position 64,034 of record NZ_VPCB01000004.1, read on the forward strand.
ATGATGGAATGTAAAAAAGCATTAACAGAAGCGGGCGGTGACATCGAATTAGCGATCGACAACCTTCGTAAATCTGGTCAAGCTAAAGCTGCTAAAAAAGCGGGTAACATTGCTGCTGACGGCGCGATCACTATCGCTCAAGAAGGCAACAAAGCAATCCTTGTAGAAGTTAACTGTCAAACTGACTTCGTTGCTAAAGACGAAAACTTTGCTGGTTTCTCTGCTAAAGTTGCTGCTGCTGCGCTTGCTGCTGGTGTAACTGACGTTGCTCAAATTGCTGAATTGAAACTTGAAGATGGTGCTACTGTAGAAGAAGCTCGTATCGCGCTTGTTCAAAAAATCGGTGAAAACATCCAAGTGCGTCGTGCTCAAATCGTTGAAGGCGACAACCTTGCAGTTTACAAACACGGTTTAAAAATCGGTGTTGTAGTTGCATACGCTGGTGATGCTGAAACTGGTAAAGGTTTGGCTATGCACATCGCTGCATTCAACCCAGTTGCTGTAAACGAAGCTGGCGTTTCTGCTGAACTTATCGCTAAAGAAAAAGAAATTGCTGAAGCGAAAGCAATTGAATCTGGTAAACCAGCAAACATCGTTGAAAAAATGGTAACTGGTTCAGTTCAGAAATACTTGAACGAAGTTGTTCTTGAGAACCAAATGTACGTTATCGACAACGATAAGAAAGTTGCAGAAGTTCTTAAAGCAACTGGTACTACTGTTGCTAACTTCGTACGTTTCGAAGTTGGTGAAGGTATTGAGAAAAAAGCTGAACTTTCTTTCGCTGAAGAAGTTGCTGCTGCTCAAGCTGCTGCAAAATAATCTCTGATTATTTGTAGAAAAAAGCCCTCGTTTTAGAGGGCTTTTTTTATGGCTGTCGCTTTACTGATTTCAAAGCTATTTAAACTTTATATTGTGTACATTGTTGTTCACAGATTCTATTTTTATCAATTTTAATGACTATAATGAGTTGAAAATTTAGATTTAAACTATCTTATGGCAAACAAAACAAACTTAACCATCGGCGGAATTATTGTTGCGCTTGCAGCAGCTTATTTCGGAATCGATTTACAACAACAAAAAACTGCACCAGTTCAGACGACAGCTGAACAAAACTCACAGCCACAAATAGAACCAGTACAACCCGCAGATGCTCAACAAAAAGGGCAGAGTGCTGAAGATATCATTGCGCATGCATTTAAAAGTAAACTCAGTAATGTTCAGGTTGAAGGTGCAGGTCAAGTGAAAGCGGTACTACGAGATGATAATGAAGGTAGTCGCCATCAAAAGTTCATTTTGACCTTAAATAATGGTCAAACGCTTTTGGTCGCGCATAATATCGATCTTGCTCCACGAATTGACGACTTGCAAAAAGGCGATACAGTTCAATTTTACGGTGAATACGAATATTCAGATAAGGGAGGTGTGATGCACTGGACACATCACGATCCGAATGGACGTCATCAGGATGGTTGGTTAAAGCATCAAGGTAAAACCTATCAATAAAAATCACGTAGTCATTTTTAACTTTAGTCATTTAAATGATCATGATTCAGATGAAGCTATCAACATAAAATTGGATTAACCATATTGAGTAAAAGCCAGTGTTTAAACACTGGCTTTTTGGATGTATAAATAGAAAAAATGATTGGAAATACCAGAGATAAATACACCTATAAACAATAGGGTTTTAAGCATCGAATATGAAGAAAACCGATGTGGAAGAAGTGAAAAAGAGATCTATGAAATTAATCATGCTTTAAATGCTCTTTATTTGCGATTTATGGCGTGCTTTCCAATTACCAAGTACTTTGCCTGAAAATGTATCTAAACACCAAATAGGGCCAATGAGGAGGAATTGGAGATCTTTGAAAAAAGAGGGCTTTTTACCTTCAATTTTATGGCCATAAAATTGACCAATCCATGCGAATACAAAGAGCGTGATATAAAAGCCATATCCAACTGGTAACACCCAAATTAGCCATGCCATGATTAACGTTAACGCGGCCATTGCAACAGCAAGGACAATGTCTAAACGTGCGTAAAAGATAAATGCTAAAGCAAGTAAGACAGCAGTAAGTAGCGCGCTAAAATGCGCCAATATGCCAATGATTGAAAAATAAATCGTGGGTACGCAAATCCAGTGAATCATTTTATTGGTTTTATTTTGATGACTTTCGCTGTATTCATCAAACCATTCGTTGATTGTTTTCATGATAGTCCTTAATCATGGGGAAGGACTTCAATATAAACAAGAATGCGGGAAGGGTCAAAATCAGGATTACTGATGATTTGAAAGGCTAAGAGGCTTCAAATAAAAAACCACGCTAGGCGTGGTCTGTTAACTGCAGTCACTTCATTGGAGAATTAAGAATTTGGACCGTCTACGCGTTCAATGCTCACATTTGCAGTACCTGCACTGGTAATACCCAATTGCTTAGCAGCACCATAAGATAAATCAAGAACACGGTTACCATGGAATGGACCACGGTCATTTACTTTCACCACGACGCTTTTACCATTATTGCGATTCGTAACACGAATAAAGCAATTAAGTGGCAGGCTACGATGTGCTGCTGTAAGTGCGTTCATGTCAAACGTTTCACCGCTTGCTGTTTTACGACCGTGGAATTGACGACCGTACCAAGAAGCAGTACCTGTTTGAGTGAACTTACGAACAGTATTCGATGCAACAGTATTTAACTTTTCAATCACTGAAGGCTCATCTTCAGGAATTTCGATTTTAGCAGCGATTGTTTGACGACGAATTTTATCGCCAGAACGCTCAGTGATTGAAAGGCTACTTAAATTCGTAAAGTTTGAATTGAAGCTTTGAGCTTCTTTATTCAATACACGAGCTGCAAGACGAGAGTTGTCATTATCATGATTGAATGATGACGACTGAACCATCTCAGCTTGTGACTGACTTAGCGCAACTGCCGTGGCAACCGCTAAGGCATATTTAATAATTGATGACTGCATTGTTTATCTCCCAATGGCATATTTACTGGTTCAACTAAGTCGCTGATATCCATGTAAACACGTCTGATATTTCACTTTTGCAACTACATTTAACGAGATGGATAATATTCATGCCATCAATAGGCTGTCTAGTGTTTAATTAAAATACTTTGAAAATGTCTAAAAAATTAACAATAGTTGGTTAAAAAATAATCAATAATGTAACAAGGTGTGTGAAATGACGATTAAATGCTCATTTTAATGAAAATATTTGTTGACTTTTTTCTATATAGGAAATAACCAGTCTTATCGACTGGTAACTTCAGTGCCTAAAAGCCATAGCGCAGTCGCATACATACGGCTTTTGTTATAGGTTGTAATGACCTGAAAATTTGGATAAGTGATGTAATAAATTGGTCCATAACTATCTTGCAATTGGATGACATTGACCAAATCGAGATCATCGATTTTTACTAATGGATTCATAGGGGTTACACCTTGAGCCTTGAGTACACCATATGGTGTTGGCTGGTTTAAATCCTTTGCAATAATAGCATCTGGGTTGTTTCCACTGTACCGAGCAGCAAAAGCAATTGGTTGATTACGCTGCCAACCATAATTTGCTAGATAATTTGCAATTGAACCAATGGCATCGACAGCCGAATTACGCAGGTCAACATGACCATTGCCATCGTAGTCCACACCAAATTTTGGAATGTTACTTGGCATAAATTGAGGATAACCCACAGCACCTGCATATGAACCGACGACAGAGTTGGTTGGAACACCGTCTTTATATGACCAAGCAATCAGTGCAGCGAGTTCATCTTGGAAATATTGCGCACGACGTTCATAGCCAAAACCAAGGGTCGCCAAAGCATCACGGGTGATAAAATTACCTTTATTGCTGCCATAGCCTGTTTCAACACCCAAAATGCCTAAAATCACGGATTGAGGCACACCAAATTGTTGTTCTGCACGATTTAAAGTGTCGGCATATTGATTTTTGAAGCGAACGCCGCGTTGAATTGTACTTTCAGCTAAAAAGTTGGTTTTGTATTGGTACCAAGGCTTTGATTCGCCAGGTCTATTCATAATGCTAATAATGTTGGGTAGGTTTTTACTGCCTTGCATTGCCCAATCAATTTGATTTTCACTCAGACCATAGGTTTGCATTGCATTTTGTTTAAAGCTTGCATATGCCGGATGAGATTGGAAGTCGTTAGCCTGACAAAAACTGGTCAGTGAAATTGAACCGGCCATAATGGCAATATGTGATAGTTTTTTATAAAAATTTCGATTTAGCATAAATAAAAAATTTCCAGTTGCTTTAGCGATGAGTATGAACAAAATTTCGAGGGGAAAAGATCCTGAAAATTGTGATGACCTTCTGGTTTCATAGCTCATTAAAGGTAAACGTTACCAATAGCAACTAAGATACCACTGACAGCGCATGCTTTCATAAATAGATATACAAAAAAAGACAAAGCAAAGGGTTTTTTAGCAGTTAACATATTGAAAAGTGACATATTCATTTACATAACTTGCAAATATTCACAAATCATTTGAAATAAAGATGACTCTAAAACCCATGCGTCATAAAAACGCAGAACGAGTAAACTTTATCGCGTTGCGAAATACTGTTTAGAAGCTACAAAAGTTGCAATGTTATATCTAAAAATAAAGGGACAGGATTAAAAAGGTACCGGTCTAAAACACCCATATGCAAGCAGTGTTTTATTCATTACATAGTTTTTGTTCGCCAGCGCTTCAATGCTGTTGAAAACGTCGCTATATAGTAGAAATATAGACTGAATGATAAAAAAGAAAGAGATTGAATCTTAAAATGGACGCATTGAAATTTAAGCCAAAATGACGGCTCACATTAAAATATGATCTATATTCAGGTTCTTCCTGTTCTTTGTAGATTTTTAAAAATTGTGGATATCAATGTACTGTCTTTCTTTTAATAAAAATCTGTTCAATTCTAGAACTGTGTTTGCATGACTATATAGTCATTGTATCGGGATTCGATTTTATGCATTTAACCATAAAAAAACCTAGCTGAAGCTAGGTTTTGACGAAAAGCGAGATTTATTTGTTAAACATCGCATCATGTGCTTCTGCAAGGGCACCTAGCTCTTCTTTAGTCAGATTTGGGAAAATCTTATCAATTGCAATATGAATAGCTTTAATCACAGCAGAAGAACCGATATCGGCTGCTTTACGTTTAATCATGCCTAAATCGAGAGTTTTATTAAAATCATTCATAAAATGACGCACTGCAGCTTCAGCAAACTGTTTATACAGTTCACCAAAAGCAGCTTTATTGATATCTGCGCCCGATTTAATTTCCGCATAACTATTTTTAAGGTTAGTGACTAGTCCTGCATCTAAGCTTAGACCTACACGATGAGCGCCGACTGTGTCCTGAAATAAACTTCGTTCTGAAAATTCAATGGATTGTTTCACCACATCATTCGGAGATTTACCCAGTAGCTGCTTTAACAATACAGCGACTGTTGATTTGACATAGCCAGCCAGTTTTTCTGCTGTGTCGCGCTTGTCGCTTGCAGGAAACAGATGAACAGGAGCTAATATAGTTGCACCAATGATTTCTTCATTAATCAGCAAAGCTGTTTTATCACGTAAAGGATAAAGTGGTTCACTCGAATTTTTTTTCGCGTGACCAGTTTGGATACTGCTTAGAAGTTCCTCAGAAGGAATAAAACCAAAAAATGGCATCACTAACCTCAATTTTTTTATTGTCGCGCCAATCGAATGGGGCGAGGCATCCATGTTAAATCCGATACACGACAAGGGTTGATATCCAATCCACCACGGCGTGTATAGGCAGCATATACCATCAGCTGACTTGGTTTTAAATGTTGCCAAATATCGGCAAACATTTGCTCCACACATTGTTCGTGGAAACCATTATGCTGACGGTAAGAAATAATATAAGCCAGAATACTACGATAACAAGGCTTAGTGCCTTTATACCGTATAAATACCGTTCCCCAATCAGGTTGACCCGTGACTGGACAGTTACTTCTTAATAAATGTGAATAAAGTTGAATTTCAACTTCATCTTGCGCTGCATCTTCATCTAACGAGAGTAAATCTGCATTTGGATGATTTTCTAACTGGGAGGGTTCTAAGTCATCAATACAGATGCCTTGTGGTTTTGAAATTTCAACATCATCAACATGAAAAAGATCAATAGTCACAGCAGCATTGGCTGCTGCCGATAAGTCTTTTTCAACGGTTGCTTTAAACGCTGCCTGAGAATCAAATTTGGTAAAGTTCATACTATTAAAGTAGAGCTTTAAAGATTTCGATTCGATCAGATTGTCTGTACTTGCAGGCAAAGTTAAACGGCCAATAGCGACTTGAGGCACACCTGAAGCATTTAACCAAGAAATTTCAAAAACATGCCACCAGTCTTTACCTTGGCGGATGCCTTCCACATGGGCATATTGTTCACGTGCAGTGGCACGTGCAATCGGAAACAGAATATCGGGTTGATATTCTGTTGGGTAGTTGGTGTCTTTACCTAAAAGGGATTGTTCTACACTCATTATTCACGCATTCCTGAACCACGAGAAAGTAAATGATACGCCACGCCATAAAGTACAACGCAACATGCAGTAATAACTGTCAGTGAAATGCCGACATTCACATCGCTATGGCCCAAAATACCGTAGCGGAAAGCATTGACCATATACACGACAGGGTTGATTAAAGAGAGATTTTGCCAAAAAGGACTCAGTGATGAGATGGCATAGAAAACACCGCCTAAATAAGTCAGCGGAGTCAGGACGAAAGTCGGGATAATCGAAATGTCGTCAAAAGATTTTGCATAAACAGCATTAATAAATCCGCCAAGAGAAAACAGCAGAGAAGTAATGAGAACTGTATATATAGTTACGAAGATATTGGTTAGGTGTAATTCAGTAAAAAATAGGCTCATCGCAGTGACAATAAAGCCCACTAAAACACCACGGCATACACCACCGATCACATAACCCCAAAGCACCATGTGTAATGGCACCGGGCTCATGATTAATTCTTCGATGCTTTTTTGAAATTTTGCACTAAAGAAACTTGATGCCACATTGGCATAGCTGTTGGTAATGACTGCCATCATAATTAAGCCGGGTACGATGAACTGCATGTAGCTAAAACCGCCCATTTGCCCAATGCGTGAACCGACTAAATTACCGAAAATCACAAAGTACAAACTCATGGTGATCGCCGGTGGGAGAAGGGTTTGCGGCCAAATACGCATGAAACGGCGAATTTCTTTATACACTAAGGTGTAGAGGGCAATACACAGTTGGTTAAAATTCATTGTGCTGCACCTTCAAGATTTTTTTCGACCATACGGACAAAAAGTTCTTCTAGTCGGTTAGATTTATTACGCATACTACGAACCTGAATACCTTGAGATTCCATGAGTTGGAATAGATCATTTAAGGTATGGGCTTTATCCATAGTGACCTCTAAAGTGACGGGGTCAACTAAGTTGAAACGAACACCAATAATTTCAATATGGACCGGTTCAATGGGTTCGGCTAAATCGAAAATAAAGGTTTCTTCATTCAATTGACTGAGGAAACCTTTCATGCTGGTATCTTCTTTAATCACACCACGGTCAATAATTGCGATTCGACGGCACAACATTTCTGCTTCTTCTAAATAGTGTGTCGTTAAAATAATAGACGTGCCTTTTTCGTTCATTTCAGTGAGGAAATCCCACATCGAACGACGTAGCTCAATATCAACACCAGCAGTTGGCTCATCTAAAATCAGCAGTTTAGGTTCATGCATCATGGCACGAGCGATCATTAAACGACGTTTCATACCGCCCGATAGCATACGTGCTTGGGTACTGCGTTTCTCCCAAAGGCCAAGTTTTTCTAAATATTCCTCGGCACGTTTCTCTGCAATCTTTTTGGGAATACCGTAATAGCCAGCTTGAGTCACTAAAATATCAAATGTTTTTTCAAATTGACCAAAGTTAAATTCTTGAGGGACAACACCCAAACACTGCTTTGCATGTGAGGGATGGGTATCTAAATTATGACCAAAGATTTCAACAGAACCAGAAGTTTTACGGGTAAGTGAACTGATAATACTAATCGTGGTAGATTTTCCTGCACCATTGGGACCTAAAAGTGCATAAAACTCACCTTTGGGTACTGTTAAATCAATACCTTTAAGCGCCTGAAACCCATTTTTATAGGTTTTTGACAGCTGCTTTAACGTTAGTGCATCAGTCATAAATAATTCACTCTATAAATAGTGTGAGTATTGTGCGATATCGGGGCAAATAAACCAAGTAAATCGTATGGAATTCTGCATTTTAAAAATAGAACGTTGTATAAAGCTTAAGCAGAAAAAAGCCTAACATCTATATAGTTGCTTTACCTTACAGTTTTTTTTGTTATGATGTGCGCAATCCAAAATAAGCGCTCATAGCTCAACTGGATAGAGTACAGGTCTCCGAAGCCTGTGGCGTGGGTTCGAGTCCCGCTGAGCGCACCATTTTTTAGTTTTGATTGTTTAACTAAATTTTGCAAATCAACTGCTTTTTTTATATCTCTATTTCTATTCATCCCAATCAATTTCAAAAAACAATATTGATGTATCTTTTTCCAAACACATAAATTTCAAAATATTTCTCAATCTTTTTATTGAAAGTTAAAAGTGATACAAAACTTTAAATTGAAAGCTTATAAATAGTGGCAATAGTAATTTCACTGTATTTATATCTGCATCTAAATGAAAAGAATCTATTGAAAACACGATTATAAAAGTCATGCACCAAAATAGTGGAGCTTGGAAACTTAATAGAACACTTATCGTTTTGTATTGCCTAAATAAAATAGGAAAACGATTGGTGTTTTAGTATTAACATACTGAAAAATAACAAAAAATTAATTTTGGCATAATGTGTGCAATACAGTATTCAAACTTGGATACAAGAATGAGCACATCAATGAACCCAATAAAAACTTTAGGCTGGACTTTAGCGGAATGGAAAGCGGGCTACGCAAACAACACACTTCAACTTGAAGACTTATATGCCTTGGTCGAGCAATTTGACCATCCAGATCCAGCATGGATTTCCATTGCATCTATAGAGCAATTAACTGCACAGGTTGACGCTTTAAAACAAATTGAAAATGCGACTGCCTTACCTTTGTTTGGTGTGCCTATTGCAGTGAAAGACAATATTGATGTGGCAGGCTTTGCGTCAACGGCTGCGTTTAAATTATTTACTGAAATTAAAACTGAAGATGCCTATGTGGTACAACGCTTAAAACAAGCGGGTGCGATTATTGTAGGCAAAACCAATTTAGATCAATTTGCCACAGGATTGGTCGGTACACGTTCACCATTTGGTGCAGTGCCAAATACTTTTAATCCTGACTATGTAAGCGGTGGTTCAAGCTCTGGTTCAGGCAGTGTGGTGGCGCGTGGTTTAGTCCCGATTGCACTCGGTACAGATACAGCAGGCTCAGGACGAATTCCCGCAGCATTTAATAATATTGTTGGTTTAAAACCGACCAAAGGTCGCTTTTCAAATACAGGCTTATTGCCTGCGTGTAAAAGCTTAGATTGCATTTCAATTTTTGCCTTAACCGTCGCTGATGCGACTGCTGTGGCAGATGTTATGGAAGGTTTTGATGTAAGCGACAGCTATTCACGTGTGAATCCTGCAACAGCGCCTGCAACGTTCAGCGCACAATTAAAGTTAGCCATTCCAAAACAATTAGAATTTTTTGGCGATGCTCAATCGGCGGATGCATTTCAGCAAGCACTGACTAAATTAAAAAACTTAGGCGCAGAACTGACAGAAATTGATTTCAGCGCTTTTAGTCAATTGGCGAGCCAACTTTACCAAGGGTCATGGGTCGCAGAGCGTACGGCAGCCGTAGCTGAAATTTTAGACAGCCATGCAGATGACTTTGATCCAACAGTTTTAGAAATTATTCAAAAAGGGCAGCAGTACACTGCGGTGGATGCTTATAACGCCGAATATTTAAAGCAAGATTTGGCACGCCAAATTCAGCAAACCTTAGCGCAATTTGATGCTTTAGTGGTGCCAAGTTCGCCAACCATTCACACACTGGCTGAAATGGCAGAAGCGCCAATTGAAAATAATAGCCACTTTGGCACCTATACCAACTTTACTAATTTAGCTGACCTCAGTGCCATCGCTGTTCCTGCAGGCTTTCGTGCCGACGGGCTGCCTTTTGGAATCACATTCATTGCACCGGCTTGGCACGATACGGCTTTAGCAAACTTTGCAGAAAAATGGCAAAACCATCTGAAATTACCACTCGGTGCAGTAGCGAAAACATTGCCTGAAAAAGCTTCAGTCATTTCTGCACCATCTGCACAGCATTTTCGCGTTGCAGTCGTAGGCGCACATCTCACAGGTATGCCACTCAATTTCCAACTGACAACACGTCAAGCCGTGCATGTCGAAACCACAACCACTTCTGCTGATTATGCCCTCTATGCACTGCCGGGCACTGTACCGCCGAAACCAGGTTTAGCACGTCAGGAATCGGGTCAAAAAATTATTGTCGAGCTTTGGGATATTCCAAAAGCACGCTTTGGTGAATTTGTTGCTGAAATTCCAACACCACTTGGTATGGGCAATGTCGAGCTTGCCGATGGACGTTGGGTGAAAGGCTTTATTTGTGAACCTTATGGCCTAAACGGTGCAAAAAATATCAGTGAATTTGGCGGCTGGCGCGCCTATATCCAATCACTGCAAGCAACAACAGCAAAATCAAATTAAAAAATTCGGGGAAATAATCATGTTTAAAACAGTGTTAATTGCAAACCGTGGTGAAATTGCTGTTCGTGCGATTCGTACATTAAAGAAACTCGGTGTTCAGTCGGTTGCCGTGTACTCAGAGACAGACCGTTATGCACAGCATGTCTTAGATGCAGATGTAGCGGTTTCACTTGAAGGTGTTAAACCTGCAGAAACTTATTTAAGTATTGAAAAATTGATTCAAGCAGCCAAACAAACCGGCGCTGAAGCGATTTTCCCAGGTTATGGTTTTTTATCTGAAAGTGCCGACTTTGCCCGTGCATGTGAGGAAAATGGTATCGCCTTTATGGGGCCAACGGCTGAACAAATTTTAGAGTTTGGTTTGAAGCATCGTGCACGTGAATTGGCGGCTGCAGCCAATGTACCTATGACACCGGGCACAGGTTTATTGGCAAGTTTGGATGAAGCGCTCGCATCTGCTGCAGAGATTGGCTATCCCATCATGCTGAAAAGTACTGCGGGTGGTGGCGGGATTGGTTTAACGCGCTGTGATGATGAACAATCATTAAAAGATGCGTATGAAAGTGTAAAGCGTCTAGGAGAGCAGTTCTTTAAAGATGCGGGTGTGTTTCTTGAACGTTTTGTCGATAAAGCCCGTCACGTAGAAGTACAAATTTTTGGTGATGGTTTAGGTCAAGTCGTTGCTTTTGGTGAGCGTGATTGTTCCTTGCAGCGCCGTAACCAAAAAGTCGTTGAGGAAACACCTGCACCGCATTTACCAGAAGCGACCCGTCAAAAATTGCACCGTGCTGCCGTAGAGCTCGGTCAATTGGTGAAATACCGCAGCGCGGGCACGGTTGAGTTTATCTATGATGCTGCCCGTGATGAAGTGTATTTCCTTGAAGTGAATACCCGTTTGCAGGTTGAACATCCAGTCACTGAAATGGTGACAGGATTAGATCTGATTGAATGCATGCTCAAAGTGGCAGCAGGTGATGCTTTGGACTGGGAAAAACTCAGCAATATTCAGCCCAATGGCGCTGCCATTGAAGTGCGAATTTATGCGGAAGACCCAGTGAAAAACTTCCAGCCAAGTCCGGGTGTACTCACGGATGTGTATTTCCCTGAAGACATCCGTGTGGATACGTGGGTATCTACAGGCACTGAAATTTCACAATATTTTGACCCGATGATTGCCAAAATTATTGTGCATGCAGCAGACCGAGACAGTGCGATTGCTAAGCTAAAAACAGCCTTGGCTGAAACCCGCCTGAATGGCATCAGTACCAACTTAGACTATGCGCATACCGTAGTGTCCGATGCACGCTTTGAAAATATGCAAATCTGGACACGTCTGCTGGATGATTTTAAATATGTGCCAAATGTAATTGAAGTGCTGCAACCGGGAACGCAAAGTACGATTCAAGACTATCCGGGGCGTGTGGGCTATTGGGATATTGGTGTACCGCCATCAGGCCCAATGGACGATTATGCATTTCAGTTGGCTAATCAAGTTGTCGGTAATCCAAAATCGGCAGCAGGTTTTGAGTTTACCTTACAAGGGCCAAGTCTTAAATTTCATGCCGATAGTATCGTAGCCCTTGCAGGTGCGCCATGCAGCGCGACTCTAGATGGCGTGAATATAGACTTTTGGCAGCCTATCAGTATCAAAGCCGGGCAAACTTTGGCGCTCGGACAAGTTGAATCGGGTTGCCGTACTTATCTTGCAATCCGCAATGGGTTAAATGTACCTGAATATCTAGGCAGCCGTTCAACCTTTGCATTGGGTAATTTTGGCGGTCATGCAGGACGAGTGCTGCGTGCAGGCGACATGATTAAAATGGTTAATCCAAGCCTGCCTTTAGATGGATTGGAAGTTGCTACAGCATCACCACAAGCTTTGGCAGCAGAGCGTATTCCAAGCTATGGCAAAGAATGGAAAATTGGCGTGCTGTATGGTCCGCATGGTGCACCAGATTTCTTTAAACCTGAATATATTGAAGAATTTTTTGCTTCAACATGGAATGTACACTTTAACTCAAACCGTTTAGGTATTCGCCTAACAGGCCCGACACCAAGCTGGGCACGTGAAAATGGCGGTGAAGCAGGTTTGCATCCATCCAATGTGCATGACTGTGAATATGCCATTGGTGCAATTAACTTCACTGGTGATTTCCCCGTGATTTTGGCGAAAGATGGCCCAAGCCTTGGTGGCTTTGTTTGCCCAGTCACCATTGCCAAAGCAGAACTTTGGAAGATTGGTCAACTTAAGGCAGATGACAGCATCAGTTTCTATCCGATGAGTGTGGAACAAGCCAATGCCTTGGAAGTTCAGCAAATTGCCGATATCCAAAACTTTGCTCAAGCACCTGAAAACTCAGAGGTGGCAAATTTTGAATGTAAGCCTGAAGGGATATTGGCTGTGCGTGAAGCTGATGCACATGCGCCAAAAGCGGTGTACCGTCAGGCAGGTGACAGTTACATCTTGCTTGAATATGGCGAAAACGTCCTCGATTTGGCTTTACGCTTACGTGTCTATCGTTTGATGCAGCTGATTCGTGAAGCGAACATTGATGGCATCTTAGAGCTTTCTCCAGGTGTGCGTTCACTGCAAATTAAATATGATGGATTGCGTTTCAGCCAAGCGAATTTGATCCAGTTTTTATTGGGACTCGAAAATGAGATGGGCGATTTGAGCCAAATCAAAATTCCATCACGAATTATTCACTTGCCGATGGCATTTGAGGATTCGGCCACTTTAGGGGCTGTAGAACGTTATCAAGAAAGTGTCTGTGCAAAAGCGCCTTGGTTGCCAAATAACGTCGATTTCATTCAGCGCATTAATGGCTTAGACAGCCGTGAGCAAGTCAAAGACATCATTTTCGATGCCAATTACTTGATTTTAGGTTTGGGCGATGTGTATTTAACTGCACCTTGTGCTGTGCCAATTGATCCACGCCATCGTTTACTCAGCTCGAAATATAACCCTGCACGTACGTTTACCGCAGAAGGCACAGTTGGTATTGGTGGAATGTACATGTGTATCTATGGCATGGACTCACCAGGCGGTTATCAATTGATTGGTCGTACCTTGCCTATTTGGAATAAGTTTAAAAAGAACAAGCAGTTTAGCGATCAGCAATGGTTCTTACGTTTCTTTGACCAAATTAAATATTATGAAGTGACTGAAGCTGAACTGGATCAATTCCGTGCCGACTTTGCCAATGGTGTGGCTGAAATCAAAATTGAAGAAACAGAGTTTGATTTTGCAGCTTATCAAGCCTTTTTAGAAACAGAGAAAGACAGTATTGCCGAATTTAAAGCACAGCAGCAGCAGGCATTTACAACTGAAGTTGAACGCTGGAAAGATGAGTTCGATGCACCTGCGGAAATGGAAATCCTGCAAGATGATACCGACTATAGCCAATTTGCAGCCTTGAATGCGTCGATGACTGGCAACATTTGGAAAATTTTTGTCGAAGCTGGACAGTCTGTGAAGAAAGGCGATACTGTAGCCATTATTGAAGCGATGAAAATGGAGCTTCCAGTCTATGCCGATGATGACGGTATCGTGAAAGCGATTATTTGCCGTGCAGGACAAACGGTACATAGCGGTGAGCCGCTGGTTTATATGGAATAAATATGACCTCAGCCATTGTTGGGAAAAGCTCAGACAACTTGTCTGAGCTGGTTTTCCAAAAAATAAAAAACGATATTTTTGATTTCCAGCTCAAACCGGGCGCACGTTTTACCGAATCTGAAATTGCCGAGTTGTATGAAGTGAGCCGTACACCCGTACGTCAGGCTTTATACCGTTTACAGCAAGCTGGCTATGTAAGAGTACATTTTCGTAGCGGTTGGGAGGTGAAGCCGCTGAACTTTAAAGCTTATGAAGAACTGTATGATTTAAGGATTTTGCTGGAGTGCTATGCCATTGAGCAACTTTGTAAAATGGAATCAACTCAGCTCAAACTGGCTTTACAAGACTTAGTAAATGTGTGGTGTATTCCGCCTGAGCAGTTTTTGCATGATTTAAAAACTTTATCGATGCAAGATGAAGCATTTCACTGCCAATTGGTTGAGGCAATCGGTAATAGTGAAATGGCGAAAGTGCATCGGGATGTCAGTGAAAAAATCCGTATTATTCGACGTTTAGACTTTTCTAAAGATTATCGAATAGAAGCCACTTATGCAGAGCATCAACAGATTTTACAATTGATCCTTGGACATAATGTGACAGTGGCATTGGAGAAAATGCGCAGCCATATTCAGCAAAGTAAAAAAGAGGTGAAAAAAATTACTTTGGAAATGTTGGCACGAATGGCATAGAAGTATTTTCAAAAGATCTAGCTCACGATAAGCCACGGTAGTGTATTTTACGAGTCAATCTGTGTCGTTCAAGTAGCGCTTAGAGCTACAAATATCTGTATTCATTGGTTAATATGATGGAGAAAAATAAAAAAGACCACGAAGGGGAGATTCTTTATTTCAACTTTAGAAAACGCGATTTCTTTGGCGACTGAACGCCATTTCGGACAAGTCGATAAAGCGGGTCAAGCTTATATTCAGCATCCACTTCGTGTGATGCAAAATGTGCAACATCCCGACGCTAAAATCGTCGCTGTATTACATGACATTTTAGAAGATACAGAGACAACGACGGATGAGCTTCATGCTTTAGGTTTTCAAGCCCATATTATCGACGCAATACAGGCACTGACTAAAACAACAGGTGAGAACCGATTTCAAGCTGCGCAGCGTACTGCTAAAAATGCAATAGCGTGTGAAGTGAAACTCAGTGATTTACACGACAATATGGATTTGTCTCGCTTAACTTTGGTCACAGCAAAAGATCGACGTCGTTATCAACAATATTTAAAAGTTAAACGTAGATTAGATCGTGCTCGGAGCGTCCATTTACATCTGATCGAATTAAATCTAACAACAGATTATCCGAGATTTCAATTTCAAAGTTCACAGCAAAATTTTCAGTATCTGCTCAATGCGATGTTTGATCTAGAGCATTCATTAGGTGGCATTCAGATTGGAAGTCCACAGGAATGGTGGATTTTATTTGAAGATGTCAGTGCATATTTTGCATATTGCCAAAGAATGGGAGTGGTTCCCAAGCAGGCAATATTCTTAAATTTAATTTTAACCATAGATCGAGACTATTTCGGGGGCATCTTTCAAACTGAACAAGATCGGCAATTATTTGCCTCTATGTTTTGCGTCTTTATGCAAAATCATTTTTATCGCGTGGAAACTGAAGGCTGATTAGATAGATTGCATCAGCAATAGAATAAAATCACCTTTGATTGATGAATTTTATCTAGATAATTAGATGCTGAGTGTCATTTAAGAATATCTCGAAATGCTTGATTTCGAGACTTTTAAAGTGATTCCATCCATTGACATCTCCAATAAAACATTTGGCCATGCTTGCTGAACCTTATGCCTCAATCCTACATGGCATCATGGTGGCTGCAGGATTTATCATTCCAACTTTGGTGTTGATGTGGTTGTATCAACGCAGTGAACGCCTAAGCCAAGCGGCATAAAAAAAGCCCTCACATTTGAGGGCTTTTTCGTTATTTTACTTCGGGTAAATCAAACCAAATCACTTGAGCATCTTCAAGCGCTTCAATTTTGCTAGCTTCTAGAAAGGCGATTGCGCCACCAGCTTCAACGGTATGTTCAGCAATTTTCACTGAGCCTGAAATGACATGCACATAGTTAATGTGTTGTGTTGCTTCAATGTCTAAAGATTGACCTTTAGAAATGACTGCTGTTTTCACTTCAGCTTGTTGGCGAATATGCATCGGTGCATTGTCATTCGGTCCAACAATTAAATGCCATTGATTGGGTTGATCACGTGGATCGCATTTAATTTGTTGATAGGTCGGCTCTGCATCACGTTCGTTTGGAATGATCCAAATTTGCAATAAATGAACATCTTCATCACCTTGGTTCATTTCACTGTGACGAACACCAGTTCCCGCGCTCATCAGCTGCCATTCACCCGCAGAAATGCCACCATGGTTGCCCATGCTGTCTTTATGCGTAATGGTGCCTTTTAACACACAGGTCAAAATTTCCATGTTGTCATGTGGGTGTTGACCAAAACCTTCATGTGCTGCAATTAAGTCATCATTAATTACACGAAGCGCACTAACGCCCATGTATTTCGGGTCATACCAGTTACCAAAAGAAAAGCTGTGTTTAGACTCAAGCCAGCCCATTTTTACGTGACCACGGTTTTCACTTGGATGTAAAAAAGCATTCATGGCATTCATCCTTATCTTAATTATTGAACATATGCCTATTTTAGGATTGAACTAAATAGTGATATATAGTTTTTTAGCGACAATTCATCCTATTTTTGCAACGCTCAGCCAAGATAGAGTTTTTTGTTATACATAAAGGCGCAACTATAAAAAAAGCCTGCACGAAGCAGGCTTTTTTAAATATGACTAAAATTATTCTAAGAATTTAACAGTCACACCAGATTTCACTTTCTTACCTAAATCATTTGCATCCCAGTTAGTCAAACGAATACAACCGTGTGATGCTGTTTTAGAGATAGCAGATGGGTTCGGTGTACCGTGAATACCGAATGATTTTTTGCTCAAGCCAATCCAGATATTACCAACAGGACCATTTGGACCAGGTGGTAAAGACAATGGTTTTCTGTTGTTGCCTTGAACAAAGTTAGAAGGTGAGTAGCTGTACCAAGGATTTGGTGCAACACCTGTAACTTTGTATGTACCTGTAGGTGATGGCGTATCTGAACTACCAATCGTTGCAGGGAATGAACCGATCATTTGGTTGCGGCTATTAAACAAGTAAAGTTGTTTCGCGCCTTTATGTGCAACGATTAAGTGAATATCTTCAGGAACTTCGTTACGAATATTCGCAACTAAGATTTTTTCACCAGCTTTTTTAAATGTCGCTTTTGGATTCAACTTTTTCAAAAAGTCTTCGTCCATGTGGAATTTTTCACCCAACATTTCAGTCACACGTGTGTAGTACAAGCCTTTCATTTTTGCTTGTAATGCATAGTCGTGTGGAATTGATGCTGCATAAGGACCTTTCAAGTCTGCATCAGTCAACGTGTATTCAATGAATGCAGGTTTAGAACCTTGTTTCGCAATCAGCGCATCCCAAGTTTCTTTAGTTAAAGTCCCTGTAGGTTTCAACCCATTCATTTGTTGGAATGAAGCGATCGCCTTTAGGGTATTTTTACCACTGGTACCATCAATTGCACCCGGTGAAGCATGTGCATTATTGAGCATGACATGCGCACGTGCATAAACAGGGAATTGACCTTTACCAATGTTGTCATACCACTGAGCATTATTTAGGTCATTTAAACCCCAAGCAACTTTGGCAGCAGGCGAAGTTGGTGTTGGAGTTGTAGCAGTCGCTGTAGCAGGTGCAGCACCGATGTCGGCTTTAACATCTTCTGATTGTTGCAAGCTGTCTAAAGTTTGCGATGCTTGGTTCAGATCTTCTTGTTCTTGAGCGCTAATCTGGCTAGTTGCAGATGAAGCTTCAGTCGCTAACGGATCAATGGGATCCTGAACTGCAACATTAGTCACTTTTTTTGGCGTTAATG
This sequence comes from Acinetobacter sp. YH12142, assembly GCF_013418435.1. Lineage (NCBI taxonomy): Bacteria > Pseudomonadati > Pseudomonadota > Gammaproteobacteria > Moraxellales > Moraxellaceae > Acinetobacter > Acinetobacter sp. YH12142. The sequence goes on from NZ_VPCB01000004.1 coordinate 82,408, forward strand.
GTTGTTCAGCAGTAGATGCGGCAATAGCTGTACCAGCAAATATGCAACTTAGGCTCAGTGCGAGCATGGTGCGAACGAACATGTAATTCAACCTTAAGAATTATTCATTTACTGTGTATTAAAAACTGGCTAAGTATTACAGAAAAAAAGTGGAGATGCAGTAGTTGTTTTGTGTAAATATCATTTTTGGTACTCAACATGATCGGTTTTTAAATGCTTGAGAAGTTATTATATTTACAACCTTTTTGATATGATGATGTGAATATCGAATTAAGTTGGGAAAGTGAATGACGACCTTAAAAAATGATCGTTTCTTGCGTGCCTTATTACGTGAACCGGTAGATGCCACTCCGGTTTGGATGATGCGTCAGGCTGGCCGTTATTTACCAGAGTATCGTGAAACACGTGCAAAAGCGGGTGATTTCCTATCCCTTTGTAAAAATACAGAATTTGCTTGTGAAGTTACTTTACAACCTTTGCGTCGTTATGACTTAGACGCAGCCATTTTATTTTCAGACATTTTGACTGTACCTGATGCGTTGGGTTTAGGACTGTATTTTGAAGCAGGTGAAGGTCCGAAGTTTCATAAAACTGTACGTACCGAACAAGATGTACTGAATTTACCTAAGTTTAATGCCAAATCTGACCTAGATTATGTCATGAATGCAGTGACTACGATTCGTTCAGCGTTGGGCGGACAAGTTCCTTTGATTGGCTTCTCAGGCAGTCCTTGGACACTGGCAACCTATATGGTGGAAGGCGGTTCAAGCAAAGATTTCCGTTTTACGAAACAAATGATGTATGCACAACCTGAAGTGCTGCATGCCTTATTAGACCGTTTGGCTGTGGCGGTGACTGAATATCTCAATGCGCAGATTGATGCAGGTGCCCAAGCCGTACAAATCTTTGATAGTTGGGGTGGGGCATTAGCACACCGTGAATACATCGAATTTTCACTAAACTACATGCAAAAAATCGTGGCAGGTTTACAGCGTGAAAAAGATGGACGCAAGGTTCCTGTGATTTTGTTTACCAAAGGTGGTGGTCAATGGTTAGAGCCAATGATTGCAACGGGTGCAGATGCCTTTGGTTTAGATTGGACTACGCCATTAAATGTGGCGCGTCAAACAGTTGCAGGCCGTGCAGCATTGCAAGGCAACTTAGACCCAGCAACATTGTATGGTTCGCCTGAAGCGATTGCGAAAGCGACGCGTGCCATGTTAGATGATGCATATGCCAACGGTGAAAAAACTGGTTATGTGGCGAACTTAGGCCATGGTATTACCCAGTGGGTAGATCCAACCAATCCGAAAGCCTTTATTGATACGGTACACGAATATAGTGCCAAGTATTTATAAGGCTTTAGGGAAATTGGTTTAGGATTCAACCGTGGTCAAGATGATAAAATCATGTTTTGAGTTCTCTTATAAGGCAGCTTCGGCTGCCTTATTTGGGATATTACTGCTGATCGCTTTTGCATTCACTGCAGCAATGGGAAGTCAGGAATATTTTGGCTTTTTCCGTTATGACTATTTATTGTTTTATGCACTGATCATTCAAGTGTGTTTACTCTGCTTAAAACTCGAGTCTTGGGCGGAAGCCAAAGTCATAGCACTGTTTCATATCCTTGCAATGGGGATGGAAATATTTCTGACCCATCCACATATTGCCTCATGGCAATATCCGCAGCCTGCGATTTTCAAATTGCTGACTGTGCCATTGTTTGCAGGTTTCATGTATTCGGCGGTGGGGAGTTTCTTTGCACGTTCGTTACGTCTATATCAGGTGTCGTTCAGTAACTTACCGCGTTTTGGCAATATGCTGTGCTTAGCCGTTTTGTCATATCTTAATTTTATGACCAAATTTTTTGTGCCAGATATTCGTATATTTTTGTTTGCTTGGAGTGTGGTGATCTTTTGGAAAACTAAGCTCAGTTTTCAATTACAAAATTATGTGATTCAGTTGCCGATGTTACCAGTACTGTTGATTTTGGCATTTTTGATTTGGATCGCAGAAAATATCAGTACTTTCTATCAAATTTGGTTATATCCAAGTCAGGTCGATGCATGGCATATGGTCGGTTGGGGGAAACTCGGTTCTTGGTATTTGTTGCTATTACTCAGTTTGGTTTTAGTGCTCAAAATTCTTGGAAAACGTGATGAAAATGGTACTTGGTTGCTCAAAAAATAGTGAAAAAGAACGTATTATTTTTAGCCAAAAGTTTTAGATGAAAATGTTTTGCCTTATCTGAAAGATCAAGTTAATCTACAGGTGTGTAATCAAAATTACACATGTTTTAATAATTAAAAACAATGGAATAAAATTCCCTGGAGAAGTGCCATGTTAAAAAAATTAGCTTTAGTTGCAGTCGTTGCACTAGGTTCTACAGCTGCTTTTGCTGACCGTGACGTAGGTTGTGGTGTTGGTTCTCAAGTTTGGGCTGGTCAATCAGGTAAAATTCCTAAAATTTTAGCTGCGACTACCAACGGTATTTTTACTAACCAGTTACTTGGTATTACTTTTGGTACTTTAGGTTGTAGCGGTACTGGTACAGTGACTGCTCAAGCGGTAACATTTACCAATGAAAATGCTGAATCACTTGCTCGTGATATGGCGGTTGGTCAAGGTGAGAGCCTGAATGTTTTGGCTGAGCTTTTAAACATCCAATCAACAGATAAAGCACGTTTCTTTGCTGTGTCTAAAGCAAATTTTGCTGAAATCTATTCAGCTGAAAACCAGTCTTCTCTACAAGTACTTGCTTCATTACAAAGCGTAATGGCGAAAGATGAAGTACTTAAAGCATACGTTTAATCGATGCTTTCAAAACCCTGTCTCTCGGCAGGGTTTTTTATTATCTAAAATATATAAAAATGGATTTGAATATAACTGAATGAAATCAACTGCTTTATTTTGTACCTTTATGATTCCGAGCATCTTATATGCTCAGCAAGTTGTAGATCCAAACCTCTCTAAAACCGTAGAGCTACAGCGATATATTGAACTTGCACAATCAAAAAAACTGTCTGAACACATCAGTTGGCAACGACTTTTATATACAGATCATAAAGGACAAAGTGAAGTTGCTTTTTCAGGTTACTTTCTAGCTGAAAATGGCCGTCAAAATGCCCAAGCCGAATTAGAGGCAGATGTCGCTGCACTGTTTCAAACCGCCGAACATAATCAAGCCTTTCGTTGTCGTTTCCCTGCGCGTAGTCAGTGGTTGATGCAAGAATTATCCATCCGTTCAGAGCAGTTACCAGTAGTGAGTTGCCCTGAGTTTGATGAATGGTTTGGGAAAATTAAGCCGTATAAAGCGACATTAATTTACGCCACAGACTTTATGGGGAATCCAAGTTCTATGTTTGGACATACCTTGTTGCGTCTCGATCCGAAAGATCAGAAAGAGCTAAATTTGGTGTCCTATGCCATTAACTATGCAGCGACAGTTGCAGGTGAAGATAACTGGTCTTATGCATGGAAAGGCTTAACAGGACAGTATCCTGGTGAATATTCCTTGATGCCGTACTACCGAAAGGTGAAAGAATATGGTGATTTTGAAAGTCGTGATTTGTGGGAATATGAGCTAGCACTGACCGAGCAAGAAACCAGTTATTTGGTTAAACATCTTTGGGAAATGCAAAATGTCAGTTTTCCCTATTATTTTGCCAGTGATAACTGTGCATATCGATTATTGGGCTTAATGGATTTGGTTCGCCCGACACTGAATTTAACCGAAAAATTTAAAGTCGCTTCCATTCCTGTTGAAACGATTAAAGCGATCAATGATGAACAACTGATTCAAGCAGCGGTGTATCGTCCTGCATTAGAAACGCAGCTTTTATCACAAGCGCAGCAACATGGATATCGTTTAGCACGTGAAGCGCATAAGCTCGCTGAAATTGAACCTGCGATGATGTCGACAGCACTCGCTCAGTTTAATGAAGCAGAGCAAGCGAAAATATTAGAAATGGCGTATGACCATCTGTATTTATTGCTGATTGGTCGAAAGGTGAGTGCGGAAGAAACGCAGCCTAAATTGCGTCAAATCTTGGCCTTACGTAGCCAATCTTCACAACCGAAACAACGGACTGAACCTAAGCAGCCAAGTCTAGACCCTGTCAATGGACATCATGCGCGAAATTTTTCAGCTACCGTGGGTGAAGTTCAAGGTGAAAAATATATCGAACTCGGTCATCGTCAGGCTTATCATGATTTGATCGATCCGCAAGGTGGCTTTCGGATTGGTACGCAGTTGATGTTTTGGGATGGCTCGATCCAATATCGTGACGAACAATTCAAGATCAATCATTTTGATTTTTTATCGGTCAATTCTTACAACCCAATCACGCCATTTAAAACACCACTAACTTGGGGTTTTAATTTTGGCTGGCAGCAAGTGTCTGTAGATGCAGGTCAATTTAGTGAAACGAAACAACATGGTGTAGCTGAATTAAAAGCTCAATCTGGATATAGCTGGGCCAATCAGGAACGCACACATTTGTGTTATGTGCAGTCTCAAATGCAGGTGCAGGGCGGCAAGTCACTCGATCAGGGATGGCGAGTTGGACTTGGGCCGACACTGGGTTGTCAAAATATTTGGTCTGAACGATTCAACAGTCTAGTGCAGGCAGAGCTTCCGTATTGGGAAGATGTACATCAGTGGAATCTGAAACTCGATGCTGAATTACAATATATCGTCAACCAACAAAATGCCTTAAGACTAGGTTATGAATACCAGCAGCAAGATGATCAAGCTTGGAATAAATTGAAATTGAGTTATGTATTTTTCTATTAATTTTTAAGATAGATAAAATGTGAAATATCAAATAAATTTGTTTTTTTATGTAAGTAAAGCAAGGTATGATTGCTAGCTTTGTAATAGCTGTGGTTTGTGTCACCGAATGAATCAAGAATGTATTACAGGTCTAAGTCAGACTTGGAAAGATATTTGTGATCAATATACTGAAAATGAACATCTTGCAGCATTGCAATTTATCCAAAGACATGTTGAACATTTAGTAACTGTTTTTTATGAACAAATGTCACGTGAGCCAGAGTCAGCTGAATTTTTTAAAGACGATATCATTCAAAAAAGGCTCATCGACACTTTAAGAAAATGGTTGTTAGAAACGTTTAATGTCGCACTGAATGGTGAATTTGAAAGCTCAGTCAAAAGACAGCAGAAAGTTGGAATGGTACACGCGCGTGTTGGTATTCCGTCATGGTTCATCATACGTGGTGTGCGTGAAATAGAACGTAAAATATTTGAAATTTTAGAGTTAAACCAAACACAAAATATTCTCCATATGTGTAGTTATATTGTACAAATTATGGGGTTCAGCACTGAAATCATGTGCCGATCTTATGAGATCAATACGGAAAAAAACCAAGAAACAAAACACAATTATCGCTTATTTTCTGCGATGCAAGATGTAGCAGTGCATAAAGATAAACAACGTGGTTCATTGCTCGATTGGGAAAATGAACTGATGTTTAAAATCTTTTCGGGCAATGTTGGTTTTTATCATCCCTTATTTTCAAAATCAGAGTTTGGGCTATGGTTCATTCATAAAGCGGCATATGCTTTTTCAGGTTCAGATCAGGTGCAACTGATTATTGACCGAATTTATGAAGTCGATCAATTAACCCAGCAAACGATGCAGATGACGGAAAAAGATCAGCTGCAACAGTTGATTCAACAGATTCGTGAATTGAACCGTGAAATTCAGCATTTAGTCGATCAACTATTTCAAGTGGCTGAATATATTGAGTCTGGCAATGATTCTTTAACTCAACTTCTGAACCGTCGTTATCTCAGTACTATTATTTCACGTGAAATTACCTTTGCGCGGCAAAATGAAACGCCGTTGTCTTTGCTCTCCTTTGACGCGGATTATTTTAAAATGATCAATGATAAGTTTGGTCATGCGGCAGGTGATCTTGCACTTAAATTTATTGCCGAAGCCTTACAGCGTTATAGTCAAGGTAGCGATTATGCATTCCGTATCGGTGGGGAAGAGTTCTTATTACTCTTGGTGGATACTGGTGTAAACCGTGCGATGAAAATTGCAGAAAATATTCGCCAATATATTGAAAAGGGCCTGATCCGAACGGCACAAGGTCAGCAATTTAGTTTTACCGTAAGTATTGGTTGTGTGCAGTATGATGGACATCCTGACTATCAGCGCTTTTTAGATGCAGCAGATCATGCCTTGTACGCAGCAAAAAATAATGGTCGAAACTGTATTCAAGTCACAAAGCATTTGTCGTATATCTAATTCATCCTGAGAATAAAAACTCCCACATATGGGAGTTTTTTTTATGGGTAAATACGCTTTATGCGAGATGTACCGTAATTTAAACTTCGACAACCACATAGTATTTTTTGACGGCTTCGACAACTTCAAACTTGCCCTGAAACGATGGGGGAATAATGCCCGCTTGGCCAGCGGAAACCTCGATATATCCGCCTTGTTGATCATGAATACGTACTAAACCTTCAAGGATTGTAAAAAACTCTTGTTTGTTCGGTGCAAAGACAATATTCCATGCGCCAATTTCACATTGCCAAATCCCGCAGTCCATATTGGGGTGTGCATACAGGCTTGCAGTTTCACGTTTGGGATTGCCCTGAACCAAACGGTCTGGGCGAGGGAAGTCTATGCTGTGTTCGGCTTGCGCTAAACCCTGACCGGCAATATATACATCTGACATGATTCATCCTGAAAATAGTGCTTTGCTATCAAAACAAACGATTTGCGACATTAAAACACAAATAAAAAAAGCCTCAAGAGTTTGAGGCTTTTTTTAAAGAGCTGACGCTGAATGTTCTATTAATAGCTTTCAGGTACAGCACTTAGGAATTCACGGCGTTCTTCTTTATTGGTTTTAAAGTCACCGACAAAAGAAACGGTACGAGTTGTAGATTCTTGTTTACCTACACCACGCATCATCATACACATGTGAGCTGAATCAATCACCACAGCAACACCACGTGCACCAGTCACTTCAGCCACAGCTTCAGCGATCTGCTGAGTGAGGTTTTCCTGAATTTGTAGGCGACGGGCAAACATTTCTGTAATACGTGCGAATTTTGATAAACCTAAAACATTGCCTTCTGGGAGATAAGCAATATGTACACGACCATAAAAAGGTAATAAATGGTGCTCACACAAAGAATAGAATTCGATATTCTTAACTAAGACCATTTCACGGTTACCGGATGGGAAAACCGCATTGTTGGTCACTTCTTCAAGTGTCTGGCTATAACCAGAAGTAAGATATGAAAAAGCTTTAGCAGCACGCATAGGCGTATCTTTAAGACCTGGGCGATTCAGATCTTCACCAACGGCAGTTAGGATATTTGCGTAGGATTGCTGCATAGACATAAGACGTGTTCACTTACACTGAGAGATTGAACAAGGACGGCATTGTAGCAGAAAACTATTACAATGCCTTCTTTTGGAGTTAAATCCGATTATTGTTTAAACTGTGGGTTCTTTTCTGCACGTTTAAGCAGAACCAGTACAGCACCTGTACCGCCTTGTTTTTCTGGGGCGCTCACAAATGCCAATACGTCACGGTGTTGACGTAACCAACTATTTACATAAGTTTTTAAAATTGCTTCTGGCCCTTTGCCATGCACAATTTTAATGACGTTTTGATTGTCATCTTTCGCCATTTGAATGATTTGCAGCACAGCCGAACGAGCTTCTTCTACAGTGCAACCGTGTAAGTCGACTGCTTCGAACCAACGTAGATTACCGGCTTTTAAATCTTCAAAAACTTTATGCTGTAAGGTTGCAATGCGATAGCTTAAGGCCGCTTGGCTGGCAACAGGGTTGAGCATCGCTTGAGTATCAGAAAGCAATGCATCATCTGTTTCCATAGGACCAATTGCAGCAGCACGTTTAGCCAACGTTTGCGCATCAGGTTTTTTATGACCCACTTTTTCCATTTTTGCAGTATTTCCTGCATTCATTTTTTGAACACCTTGCATTTGCTTTTGGAAAAGCGCGAAGTCTTCTTCCTGCTCTTGTTCAACAGTCTTTGGCGTTGGCTCAGGCTGTTTAGCAATCGTTGAGGAATGTGGATTCGTAATTTGCTTTTTAAAAGATTTCAGTAGGTTGTACTGATCTTTTGAAAGCGAAGAATCGTGTTTGCTCATAATGAAAAAACGGGAAATATACAAAAATTTAGTGCAATTATAGCCTTAAATGGCACTGATTTGAACTGGAAAGACTTTATATAAAGAAGATCTCTTAATTCATTACAAATCCTATTTGGGCTTCAAAGTTGAATTAATTAATTTAATAACTTTTTTATTTTTATATTGTTCTGCAAGAGCTAATGCTGATTGTTCTTCATTAAATTTAGAAATACACACGATTTCGGTTGAAGCGCCTTTTTCAAGTAAATAAGAAATTATCTGATATTGATTTAGGCGGATAGCTTTACCTAATGGGGAGCATCTAGTGAAATAATATGTTTGTGGTTCAACTTCATCTACTACAAGTTCATTTATTTTTCTCAGCTTCATTTTTTTGATGAAAGAAATATCTGTGTGCTCGATTGCCGCCATAATTAAGGTGGTATCATAAAATTCATTGTTTTCACCAAAATTTAAATATTCAAGATACAAATTTTTAGCTTTTTCATAATTATCAATATCATTTTTCTGTGTCAGGTTCTTTATCGCATTTTGGAAAAAATCATTCATATCATCAAAATTATTTATTGCTGCATGGAACATGAATAGATTTATTAAATATGGCTCATCAGCTAAATTCTTTTTCAATAAATGAGAATTATCTTTATAAAAAGTCTGTTCAAAATGATTTAATTTTTCCATGTAAATAGGGTGAGATTTAATATTGAGTGGTTTTGATAAAGAATTTTTATGTCCTTTAGAAATAGAAAAATAGGTTGAATTTTCAATATTCTTGTTTTTAGTATTGATTGAGAAATTAATGACTATTGGTAAGCCTTGATAACTAATGATTTCAATTTGATTCTTATTGAAATCATAATTTTTGCCCTTTAGCACGTGAGTATTTATATTTGGAAAAATTTGATTTAGGTCAATCTGAGCAGCAATGATGCCTTCGGGCATAGTGGAAATATTAAAGTAGAGGATATGATTTTGGTCAATAAGATACGGTGAGCCTGTATACAGAGTTATATTTTTTGCCCAACTTATCTGGTGTAGTGAAACCAAGATTAATGAAATGAATAGAAGAGTAGAAGCAATAATCGACTTCATTATTTTTAATTCTCAATTGAATAAAAATTATAAAAAGGATGTGTAATTTTTTTAATATGGATGCAAAGGAGAAAAAGGGTGAGCGAACTCACCCTACATATTCCATTTATATTTTATCAGGCACACCAAACAGCTCCTTAAACGCCTGATCAGGGCGTGGCTGCTTCATAAAACTTTCACCGACCAAGAAGGCATGAATGTCATGTTCTTGCATCATGGCAACATCTGCAGGTGTTGCAATACCGCTTTCTGTGACAAGTAGGCGAGAAGGCTCAAGTAACTTCTTCAAACGTAATGATGTATTGAGGTCAACTTCAAAGGTTTTTAAATTACGGTTATTGACGCCAAGTAGACAGTTGTCAGAAAGACGCATTGCACGCTCAAGTTCTTCTTCGTCATGTACTTCAACCAACACGTCGAGATTGTGCTCAAAAGCAGTTTTCGACATTTCTTCGAGTTGTTGATCAGACAAACAAGCCACGATTAATAAAATACAGTCCGCATGTAAAGCGCGTGCTTCAATTACGCCATAAGGATCAATTAAAAAATCTTTACGCAGCGCAGGTAAGTCACAGTTCTTACGTGCAATCTGAATGTTTTCATCGGCACCTTGGAAAAAATCCACATCGGTGAGAACAGACAAACATGCCGCACCAGCATCTTGATACTGCTGCGCAATTTCAGCAGGGTTAAAGTTTTCACGAATGATGCCTTTCGATGGTGATGCCTTTTTAATTTCAGCAATCACCCCCGGACGTTTAGAGCCGAGGTTTTGTGCAAAACCTCGAACAGGTGTAGCTGCTTGAGCTAGCTCTTCGACATCTTTATAGCTACGTTGTTTAAGACGGGCTGCAAATTCTTCTTTTTTACGGTCAACAATTTTACCTAAAATTGTATTGGCGATATCTACCATGATTTGAGTCCTAATCTTAAGCTTCGTATTCTTTTAAAGTTTTCGTAAATTCTGACAAAATGCCCATTTTCTCTAGAGCTTGACCGCCATAGATAATGTCATGTGCTAATGCAACACCTTGTTTATAGCTATTGGTTAAGCCTGAAACATAGATACCGGCACCTGCATTTAGGGCAATCATATTCGCGGCTTTATCACCGAGTGCAGATTTGTTTTTACCTAAAGCATCTTTAATTAATTTTAGACTTTCAGCCGCGCTATCTACAGATAGACCTGTTAAGGTTTGCGACTCGATATCTACAGCTTCAGGTTGAATTTCCCATTCAGTGACTTCGCCATCTTTGAGTTCTGCAACATAAGTACTTGATGCAAGGCTAATTTCATCTAAACCGTCTTTTGAATGCACCACCAAGACATGTTCTGCACCGAGTTGTTTTAAAACTTCAGCCATAGGACGACATAATTCTGTAGAGAAAACACCAATCACAAAACGTTTTACGCCGGCCGGATTCGTAAGCGGGCCAAGTAGGTTGAAAATACTACGGAAGCCCAATTCTTTACGTGGACCAGCAGCATATTTCATGGCTTTATGATGATTAGGTGCAAAGAGGAAACCCACGCCCATTTCACGAATACAGCGTTCAGTTTGCTGCATATTAAGGTCAAGGTTAATTCCTGCTTGTTCTAAAAGATCAGAAGAGCCTGATTTTGATGAAACACCACGACCACCATGTTTAGCAATAGTTGCACCTGCTGCTGCAATAACAAAACTAGACGCAGTAGAGACATTAAATAAGTTTTGACCATCGCCACCTGTACCAACGATATCCACCAAATGTGGCAAATCACTGACATCAATTTTGATCGCAAATTCACGCATTACACGTGCTGCGGCAGTGATTTCATCAATACTTTCACCTTTTTGGCGTAAGCCCATCATCAGTGCGCCAATTTGAGCATCGGTTGCTTCACCTTGCATGATGGTGCGCATCACTTCTTCCATTTGAGGTTGAGTGAGTTCAATATTTTTCGTGATGTTATTTAAAGCTTGTTGAATATTCATAATATTTTTTGCACTCGATTAAGCGTAAATTTCTAAGAAGTTTTTAAAGATTTGATGACCATGTTCACTAAGAATTGATTCAGGGTGAAACTGCACGCCTTCGACAGGCAATGTCTTATGTTTTACGCCCATGATTTCTTCCATCGTGCCATCTTCTTCATTGGTCCAGCAGGTCACTTCTAAACATTCAGGCAAAGTCGCTTGATCAATCACCAAAGAGTGATAACGCGTTGCTGAAAATGGCGAAGGGAGGTTGCTGAAAATGCCTTGATCGCTGTGATACATGTCAGATAAACGACCGTGCATCACTTTTTTAGCGCGAATAATATCGCCGCCAAAAGCTTGTCCTATGGCTTGGTGGCCTAAACACACACCGAGTAAAGGAATTTTTCCCGCAAAGTGTTGAATCGCAGGAATTGAAATACCTGCTTCACTTGGCGAACAAGGGCCAGGACCAATGACTAAATACTTCGGTTGCCATCGCTCGATATCTTCCAATGTCACGGCATCGTTACGTACAACTTTTACTTCCTGATTTAACTCGCCAAAATATTGGACGATGTTGTAGGTAAAAGAGTCATAATTGTCGATCATCAAAAGCATGAGCGTATTAACCTTTGAAATTTATGCACTTAACTGTGCTTAGAATAGTCCGAAATGATTCTAAATAGTTGTATATTGACCCAAATATCGTGTGGATATTTTAAATAGAAAAATAGTGAAATATTTAGAATGCAGCCAATCATAGCAAATATTATTCAATTTCTGCTGAACAATTTCGCCAAAGTTCATCGCAACTGAAATCATTTCAGCAAATTATCGACTTATAAATTTAGGATTTAAGTTGAACAAAGCAATAGGCTGAATTTAAGTGTTTAAAATGTGTTCAATTGATATTTTAAAAAGATCTGCTTACTGTCGTTAAAAATTGCAATTCAGGCGCTAGCTGGAAAAATATGAACCGTTTTGAAGCAAAATCACCAAAATGGAGCACAATTAATGCAAAGGTAGATTGATCAAAATTAAAACAAAATGGTTAAATCTACTTCAAAAAAAGAGTGCTTTAAGGGCTCAAAAAATCTAAATATCGATTATGAATATAGTGATTACGCTGATTTTTTTCCATCTATAACTAGCTAAACCATTAGTTTCTCTCGTATTTAAATTCGACCTTAAAGCTTGAATAAAATCTCAATGATTTTATCGTTGAAAGCGATTAATCATTTTGGTGCATACTAGTGCAAAACCAAGTTGCACTATTTTGATACACCTGCGAGAAGTTTTTAAACAAAAGTGATGAAGAGTGGCTGAATATGGTGCATTTACTGTTACACACAGTATAATAGTCGAAAAGCAAGGAGTTAAAATCTTCTATTCTGATAAGGAATTCAATATTTTAGCTTGGCTTTTAAAAGTTGGTACGGTAATTGCTTAATAACTACCAACTACTAACACGCACTTCAGTGTGCACAAAAAAATCATCGGAGCAAAATGAGCATGGCGAACAAGGTCCTTCAACTCATCCAAGAAAGTGGCGCAAAATGGGTCGATTTTCGCTTTACTGATACTAAGGGTAAAGAACAACACGTAACTTACCCAGCAGATTCAATCGACGAAGATACGTTTGAAGATGGCAAAATGTTTGATGGTTCTTCAATTGCTGGTTGGAAAGGCATTGAAGCATCTGACATGATCTTACGTCCAGATGCAGAAACTTGTTTTATCGACCCGTTCTTTGCAGAAGCTACAGTTGTTGTGACTTGTGATGTTATCGAACCTTCAACTGGTCAAGGTTATGAACGTGACCCACGCTCTATTGCTCGCCGTGCGGAAGAATACCTAAAATCAACTGGTATCGGTGATACAGCTTTCTTTGGTCCAGAACCAGAATTCTTTGTTTTTGACGAAGTAAAATGGGACATCGATATGTCTGGCGCGCGCCACACATTAATCGCTGAAGAAGCTGCTTGGTCTACTGGTAAAGATTATGAAGCGGGTAACTCTGGTCACCGTCCACGTGTGAAAGGTGGTTACTTCCCAGTCCCTCCTGTTGATTCTTCACAAGATATGCGTGCAGATATGTGTGCAAAAATCGAAGATATCATGGGCCCAGGTCGTGTAGAAGTACATCACCACGAAGTTGCATCTTGCCAGCTTGAAATCGGTGTAAGCTTCAACACTATGGTTCGCAAAGCGGACGAAGTTCAACAGTTCAAATATGCTGTTTGGAACGTTGCTCACCAATATGCTAAAACTGCTACATTTATGCCTAAACCAATGGTTGGCGATAACGGTTCTGGTATGCACGTTCACATGTCGATCTCTAAAGATGGCAAGAACTTGTTTGCTGGTGATGAATACGCTGGTCTTTCAGAAATGGCGTTGTACTTCATTGGCGGTGTGATCAAACACGCTCGTTCATTGAACGCAATCACAAACCCATCAACTAACTCGTACAAACGTTTAGTTCCACATTTCGAAGCGCCGATTATGCTTGCTTACTCAGCACGTAACCGTTCAGCTTCTATCCGTATTCCTTATGTTTCTAGCCCTAAAGGCAAACGTATCGAAGCACGTTTCCCAGATCCAATGATGAACCCGTACTTAGGTTTCGCTGCACTTCTTATGGCTGGTCTTGACGGTATTCAAAACAAGATCCACCCAGGTGAAGCTGCTGACAAGAACTTGTATGACCTTCCTCCTGAAGAAGAAGCTAAAATCCCTACAGTGGCTCATAGCTTAGATATGGCGCTTGAAGCTCTTGCAGCTGACCATGATTACCTTCTTAAAGGTGGCGTGTTCACTAAAGAAATGCTTGATGCTTACATCGAACTTAAAACTGAAGAAGTTCGTCGTCTTAACACGACAACTCACCCAGTTGAATTCGACATGTACTACAGCTTGTAATTCTGTATAGAATTACACTGTAAAAAGACCCGCCTTGTGCGGGTTTTTTTATGAGATGGGTTAAGATAATGCAAAGATTTGAATGAATATCTAAACATGGCAAAACCACGTAAAAAACATACCGGTTTTTTTCCTTGGATTGATCCAGCGGATCAAGCAAAGGGATTTAAACTCAACTTCTCAGAAGTGACTTATTTGGAAGTGGGGCGGACCGTTGAAGGTTATAAGCAGGCTGAATTTGTCGAACTGAAAAACCCAGAGCTAGCATTGGAATTTGATTACCCAGAAAGTTTTTATATTACGACCGAAGGGCTGGTTCTGATTAAAACGCCGCAAGGCAAGTTTGAAGCCATTGCCAAGACAGATAACTTTTAATTCCACACTAAAAAAATTGAACTGAAAAAATGACCTGCAACACAACAGGTCATTTTTATTGAATATCCAGTAATTCACCAACCGTCATTGCAAACCATGCTGTTTTAGATTATCGATTTCATAAGGCGCATCTTCGGCGGGGTAGCGTAAGTTTTCGAATCTTTTTGTTTTGGCAATCGACCAAATCACACTTTCACCCGCAGGGATGTTTTGGCTGCGCTGTGCATATAGTGGGTCTTGTAGGGCGTCTGCTGCTGAAATAAATGTCCAGCCATGCTGCTGAAAGGCGGTAATGAGATCTTTTAAAAATGCGGCATTAATAGCATTTACATGTAAAAGTAAAACATGCTGTGGCGAACGATTTATGGTGAGCTGGGCAAGTTGGTCATAATAATCTGCTCGGTGAAGCAGGTGAGTAATATATGCTTGTTTTAGTCGGTCTAATTTGTCCTGATCTTGCAGTTTGGCATAGTCGAGATATTTTCGGTTATAAAACCAGTCACTGGCATCGATACTCACACCGCCAATGCGGTATTGATGCTGCTCTAACCATAGATAGACAGCATCACGCTTTTTAGCGCTATTACCTTCTTTTAAAAAAGGATACCGGTAAATACGTGTGTAATTTGGCAGCGTTTTTAGCACGGTATCCGCCTGTTCAATGCTGTGCAGATAATCTTTTAATGTGACATTTTCTTTATTTAGATTTTGGTGCAGTGCACTATGATTGCCAATCAGATGGCCAGATTGTCCCCACGCTTGAATCAGTTGTTTACCTTGATAATCGCCAATTTTAATCAGGCTAGGGAAGACAATAGTTTTGATTTGTTGATCATGCAGATGTTTTAAAATTTGGGCATTGATTTGTTCCGCTTGTGCGTTAAACGCTGGATTTAATCCATCATCAAAACTGAGCGCAATAGATTTTGCTTGAGCCGTGATATTGGCACAAAGTAAAACGAAAAAAATAAAAACATATAGCGGCTTATATGGAAACATTATGCTTGTGTAATTTGGTGGTTATCCACGACATCATACTGTGTATGTGAGGTTTGTGTTGATTGCATATGTAATGAAGTGCTTAAGCTGTTTTGGTTTTGCTCATTTTACTGAAAACAAGCTATTGGTCATGAAAAACGATGTTGAGTTGGTTACACTAATGATTCGCTATACTCAGCAAATGGTTAAAGGGAAATGAAATATGCAGCGTCAAGCATGCGAAATGCGGGATAAAAGAATGTCTCCTGAATTAAGAACATGGTTGTATGCTTCGGGTTCATTAACCCAACAATTAACAGATTTTGCCCAAGGTGTATTTAAAGTTGAGCCGAGTATTGAGCAATTTCAACGCATAACGCTTCAAGATGCACGGTGGCTACAAATGCCAATACAGCACACAGCTTGGGTACGTGAAAGTTATTTATATGGCTGTGAAGCTGAGCCGTGGGTCAAGGCAAAAAGTATATTTCCAATCCTTAGCATACAAGGCCGTGCGCGGATTTTTCAGCATATTGGTAAAAAACCGATCGGACATTTTTTATTTCAGCGTACCAATCCGAAGTGTGAGCGGCGTGTACTGTGGCTAGACGATGGTTGGACACGTCAGAGCTGTTATACTTGGCATGGTTGTAAATTTATAGTTCAGGAAACTTTTTTAGCGAGTTTTGAACAATATTTGCAGAAATAACATTACCAGATGAAGGACAGTCATGGCCGTGGTGCAAAAGATTACTTGGCAGCAGCGTTTAGAAGCTTATTACTATTTATGTCGCTTCGATAAGCCAATTGGCACGGAACTGGTTTTTTGGCCAACCATGTGGGCACTGTGGATTGCCAATCAAGGAACACCGCAATTCAGTATTTTGATTCCCATGATTTTGGGCACGATATTTATGCGTGCAGCAGGTTGTGCGATTAATGACTTTGCTGACCGTAAAGTCGATGGTGCTGTGGAAAGAACCAAGCATCGTCCTTTAGCCACTGGAGTGATTAGTGCTAAAGAAGCCATATATGTGTTCTTGATCTTGGTGTTTGCTAGCGCATGTATGTTGTTCTTTTTACCGATAGAAACTTTTTATTGGTCCTTTGGGGCATTGTTTTTAGCGTTCATTTATCCCTTTATGAAACGCTACACGCATCTGCCACAAGTATTTTTAGGTGCGGCATTTTCATGGTCGATTCCTATGGCTTATACCGCTGTGGGGCAAACACCTGATTTGACTTGCTGGTTATTGTACTTTGGTAATTTGGCGTGGACCGTTGCGTATGACACACAATATGCCATTACTGACCGTGAATATGATTTGAAAATTGGCGTGAAATCGACTGCGATTTTATTTGGTAAATACGATATTGAAATCATTTCTTTATTACAGGCGCTAAGCATTGTATTGATTGGTTCTGCGTTGTATTTAGAAGATCTCTTGATGCTATTTGGTTTAGTTGCAATGTTGGCTGTGGCTGCCGATTTTATTTACCAATGGACTAAAACTAAAGACCGTGATCCGCAGTTATGTTTTTGGGCGTTTCGCCATAACCGTTGGGTAGGGTTTATGATTTTTATTGGAATTTTTATGGCATTGGCTCTTTAATGTCATTGATCTGAAACTGTTTAAATTGAACTAAAGCATCCTATTCGGGTGCTTTTTTTTATGCATTAATAAAAAGGCATGTAGTTTCATGTTTAAAGAATAATGATGAAAAAGGATATTTTATGAAACGTTCAAAAATAGCATTAGCTTTGACAGTTGCAGTTTCTATGCTGTCTTTAACCGCGTGTAATGACGATGATAATGACTCATCATCTTCGAATCAAAAATCAACATTTGTGTCTGAAGCAAATTATGCTTTAGATACTGTAGACAATACATCGTCCATTAAAGTCATGACGTATAACATGACCAATGTGCAGGGGAAAGCAGCAACAGCAACGGCTTTAGTGTTGTTTCCAAAAGCTACTCAACCTAAAGATGGTTATCGTGTGGTGGTATGGGAGCATGGAACAGTCGGAGCTGGAGATGAATGTGCGCCAAGTAAAAATGTAATTCATCCACGTTTTAAAATTCTAGCTAACACGCTTATGGCGGCAGGTTATGTAATTGTGGCACCAGACTATGAGGGTTTAGGAACCAAGGGAGTTCATCCATACCTTAATTTATCAAGTGCGGCAAATTCGGCGCTTGCTGCAGTTAAAGCGGCAAAAGAACATTATGGTAAGCAACTCAATGGTCAGTGGATGTCGATTGGTCAATCGCAAGGTGGTCATGCATCCTTAGGGACGGCGGAATTTGCGAATACCGATACTAACTATAAAGGTGCAGTAGCAGCCGCACCTGCGTCGAGTTTAGGCACGATTATTAAGATTTACTTAGATCCAAAACTAAATGTAGATGCAAATGGTCAACCTAAAGCCCATGGATTGAATAGATTGGATGAACAGTTGGCACAAGTGCGTTATGCACTTAGTATGGGGCAGCTTTCTGAGGTTCAAGCACAGGCGTTAATTGATCAAATTGCAGATGGCTATGCTGAGCTTTTGGCATATGCTGCATTGACCAGTTCGGGTATTAAAGCCTATGAGCCAAATTATGATTTAAAAAATATTTTTACTGCTGATGCTGGTGTTATTGCAGAAAAAGCCTATGGACGTACAGGGGATGACGGTGCATGTTTAAGTTATGCTGATCCAAATGGCGCAAATGGTTTGCAAGAACAGTTTAAAGCAGCTGTGATTGAATTCTTAAAAGATCCAACGCATATGGTTTCACAGTACGGAATTGATTTGAATAAAATCGATACCGATCCCGTTGTTCAGAAATTTTTAAATGATAATCAGCCAGCGACGAATGCAACTGCTGCCAAAGTAATTAAAGCCCCTGTTTATATTATTCAAGGTGAAGAAGATAAAGCTGTATTACCTCCTGTGACTCAAGCTTTATTTGAAAATATGAAATTGCAAGCGGTGAAATACTTCCCACAGGCAAAATATGAGGATGGATATTTATTGGATATTGTGCCAAAAGCAAGTCATACACAGGCGATTATCTGTAGAAATGCGCAAGCGGTCGAATTTATTCAAGCTAAAATGTCTGCAGGTACAGGTATTGTCTTAACCAATGAGCAAAAAGATGCAAGCCAAAGTCCACATTGTAAGGGGGTTGCTGCTTCAAGCTAAGTTTTTTCAATAATAAAAAAAGGAGCATGTCTCCTTTTTTTTGCATATTGGATTATTAATCATTCAATCCTTAAAAATGAGGGGCACAGTTAGTTCGAGCAAAGAATGTTATGAAGACTTGAGCGAATTTTGTTTTTTGCTATATTGGGCGTCGAATTATTTATGTATATGAAAGAATAGTTATGTCTGAAGTTAAGTCAAAACCCAATACCAAAAAGATGATCACTCTGATGGCACTTGGGCTATTGATTCCTATATTTTTGGTCAGTATGGCTTTTCTTGCAGTCAATAGTGATGCCAAAAACCAAGAAAAATATAAGCAACAACAAGCTGAGATGATTGAGCGTATTAAAGCAAAAGAAGCACAAGATGAGGCTTTGGCTGCTGAGGCTGACCAAGCAGTATCAGAAGTGCTGGCAGCTCAAGAGTCAAATGCTCAATAAAATTCTGCTTACGTTATGGAGGTGAATGCAATGCGCATTCACTCAATGTTCGATTGTACTTTAGGTATTTAACAACTATTTATTTACATCATGCCTGAGCGTGTGAACTGTTGGAATACTGGTATAGCGGATTACACGGTAGCCAGCTTCTTCAAGCATTGCATCACGTTCAGCATCTTCTTGCTCTTTGCCTATATGACTGGGGTCATCCAGTTCGATAATTACAAGCACATCGTAAGTTTGGTCAAGTATGACAAAATCAGTGACTTTTCGATTAAATCTATTTCTGATTTTGTAATTTTGAGTGGTGATCAGTGCGCTAAAAGCCACTTGTGCTAAAATGTGGTAGTCCGGAAATGCTTCATTTAAACGATGAAACATCTTACTTTCAAAGGCAGTGATTACACGACGTGGGAAAAACTTTTGTTTGCTTCTAAACAGTCTGGGAAAGACTAAGCAGACAAGGGCAAAAGTTGCCAAGCAACCAATAATAAAAAATGTAAACTGACTGAGATTTGGCACGAAATAAACTACATATATGAAAAAAGCCCACGTCATGATGCGTGGGCTTTTTAGAATTTGGCTCTCCAACCTGGGCTCGAACCAGGGACCTGCGGATTAACAGTCCGTCGCTCTACCGACTGAGCTATTGGAGAATCTGCACGCATTCTATGGGGCAAATGCAGAGAGGTCAAGTCAGAATTGCAAAAAATAAAGAAATTTAGGCTGAATGTATTAAATATAAACACCTTTAATATAAAGCGTTTTTAAAACTTAAGCTTTGACTATTCTTTCTAATGTAGATGGAGAGGTGGGTGAATAGTTTTTGTTATTGAGTAAGTTATTCTTATTTTAAAAAGAAAAGTCAGAGCATAAAAAAAGCCCACGACATAATGCGTGGGCTTTTAGAATTTGGCTCTCCAACCTGGGCTCGAACCAGGGACCTGCGGATTAACAGTCCGTCGCTCTACCGACTGAGCTATTGGAGAATCTGAAACGGATTCTAAAGATGTATGGCAGGGTGGTCAAGCCTGATTTAAATAAAATACAGAAAAATCAAATTAAGTGTTTTAAAAATAGCCGAATCAGACAAGTTAGTACTTATACGGATACTTTTAGGAAAGCATAAACAAAAAAGTAGGTATGCTTTGCTTAAACAACAGGCAATAAAAAACCCACTTCGTAATGAGTGGGTTTTTTAGAATCTGGCTCTTCCACCTGGGCTCGAACCAGGGACCTGCGGATTAACAGTCCGTCGCTCTACCGACTGAGCTATGGAAGAATAGATGGCTCTCCAACCTGGGCTCGAACCAGGGACCTGCGGATTAACAGTCCGTCGCTCTACCGACTGAGCTATTGGAGAATCTGATGCGCATTTTAGGGATGAATTTTAAAGTGGTCAAGCAGATTTGATGAAATGACTATTTGAATGTTTTTTTATTGTTCAAGTCTAGAAATTTTTTCTTAAATAGTGGTTATTTTTGAAGTTTTTTATATCATCTAGGTTGCTGATTTGCTTTATCGTCAAATTTTGTAGATTTAAATTTTTAAGCGTAGTTATGCGTTTCTCTTGATCTAAAGGAATTATAATTTGGAATAATAAATATATTTCTAAAATTTGATGGTTTGCGAAGGTATCTAAATGAAATTTAGAAAAAGACATAACAGGTTTAATGGTGTTTTGGTATAGATTAAAAAGATTTTGATTGTGTTTGAATACAATCCTTAATAAATATTCATTACCGACAGGTAATAGTTTGTAGTGACTTTTTGTGTTGTTAATGGATATGCTTTCTATTTGATCATAGTTAAACTGAATTTTCATTATATAAAGTTGAATTATACAATGACTTTCGAAAAATCTAATTTGTGGCAGTCCATTTTTGATGATAAGTAAAATTAAGACGAATTCCATAATTGATAATCCAGTCAGTATTAGTGCTGAATTAAAACTATATTTAATAGATTCTTGAACATAAGAGTAACTCACATACTGGATTATAGTGATAAAGATAAACATCACTAATATTTTGGTATATTTTGCTTTTATGATTAGTAATGGCTCTTGATTCATTCTTTTGTGTAATATTGTTTGTTGTGGCAGTATGATATTTAAAGCATAAAAAATCACCCTAAAAGGGTGATTTTTTTGACTTTTGAATAAGTTTTAAAACTTATTTTTCAACGCCAGCAGCTTGACCTGCATATTTAGCGTTTGCATAGTCCCAGTTCACTAGGCTTTCTAAGAAAGTAGAGATGTATTTAGGACGAGCGTTACGGAAGTCGATGTAGTAAGCGTGTTCCCAAACGTCGATAGTCAACACAGCAACTTTACCGTGAGCAAGTGGAGTGTCAGCATTTGAAGTTTTAAGGATAGAAAGGTTGCCGTTTACTTCGTCAGCAACTAACCAAGCCCAACCTGAACCGAACTGAGTTGCAGCAGCATTTGCAAATTCTTCAGCGAATTTTTCGTAAGAACCAAAAGCTTCGTCGATTTTAGCTGCTAAAGCGCCAGTAGCTTTACCGCCACCGTTTTTAGCCATACAGTTCCAGTAGAATGTGTGGTTCCATACTTGAGCTGCATTGTTGAAGATACCAGCTTTAGAAGCATCGCCTTTAACAGCAGTGATGATTTCTTCTAAAGTTTTGCCAGCAAGGTCAGTACCTTCAATTGCTTTGTTTAGGTTAACCACATAAGTATTGTGGTGTTTGTCGTGATGGTATTCTAAAGTTTCTTTGCTGATATGAGGAGCAAGATCTTCGTAACCGTAAGGTAACGCTGGTAAAGTAATCGTTGTCATGTTTTCAATTCCTTGCATTTTGCTGGGTTTTGACATTAAGTGCCGTTATTGTAATAGATTCTTGCAGTAAAATGCGCATTGCTTATAAATAACAATACAGAATAAAGCCTGAAAATATACGTATAAGGACTGAGCCAAAGACCTAGACGATTTAAATTAAATCGGGTTATTTAATTCGAAATAACTATACTCAATATTGAACTGTTCTGAAATAGCTTTTGCGAGTCGTTGTACACCATAACGCTCAGTTGCATGGTGTCCACATGCATAATAATGCACGTTTAATTCTTCAGCCTCGTAAAAAGTACGTTCGCTCACTTCACCTGAAATGTAGGCATCACAATCTAAAGCAGCCGCTTTGCCAATAAAGTCCTGTGCGCCGCCCGTACAAAAACCAATTTTTTGAATAGATGGTTTATCTGCAGGCAGGTGAATGGCATCAAAACCTAATTTTTCAGAAACGAAGTCTTTAAATGCCGCTGGAGTCATGGATTGTTTTAAATAGCCAACATTGCCAATAGGATGACGTTCAGTAGGATCTAAAGCTTCAATATTTTCTAATTCGAGCAAATCTGCTATCGCTGCATTATTACCTAAAGTAGGGTGACTATCTAAAGGTAAGTGATAACCAACGAGTGAAATATCGTTTTTGATCAGGCTTTTGATGCGTTTGCCGCGCATACCTGTGATTGGGTAAGCTTCACCTTTCCAAAAATAACCATGGTGTACCAATAGCAAATCAGCTTTTTCTGCTATCGCGGCTTCAATCGCTGTTTGTGATGCGGTAACTGCACATAAAATTTTATGCACTTCTGCTGAGCCTTCAATTTGCAAGCCGTTGGGAGCATAGTCTTTAAATTCATGTGCTTTGAGTGTGCTGTCACACCACTGAATAATTTCACTTAACTGAGCCATATACTGTCCAAAATCTCAAAGAGATGAATCAAAATTTACGATTGTTTAAATTGTAACTAAAGAATCACAAATCTCTGTATTTATTTTTAATTTTGTTGAAAAGATTACATTACAATACGATATAAATTATTTAGCCATCAATGAATTATAAAATTTAGAGGATATAGACGTGCGTCGGACCTTTACATGGTTACCTTGGGTATTATTAATACTTGTGATCATCGGTTTCTTTACATGGCAACAGGTTCAAAAACCTAAAGCACCCATTGCCCCAGATGGGGTTAAAATGCCTGCAGAAAAGGTTGAGCCCCTCATTGATACGTCGCGTACAGGCGGTGTAGTTTCGTATAGTGCTGCGGTAAAAGTTGCTGCTCCAGCGGTTGTCAATATTTTCACTACGCAAAAAGTGAAACAATTGGATCATCCTTTATTAAATGATCCTGTTTACCGTGAGTTTTTTGGTAATCAACTTCCAGATCAAACCAATCAAAACGAAAATAGTTTAGGTTCAGGTGTGATTGTTCGTCCAGATGGCTATATTTTGACGAATAACCACGTGATCGCACAGGCCGATCAGATCGTTGTGGCTTTACATGATGGTCGTCGTGCTGAAGCGAAAGTTGTGGGTACAGACCCAGATACAGACCTAGCTGTGATTAAGATTGAAATGAGTCAATTACCGGTTTTGCCATTTAAGCTAAGTGGCAATGAAGTCGGTGATGTCGTCCTAGCGATTGGTAACCCTTTTGGCGTGGGTCAGACGGTTACGCAAGGGATTATCTCAGCTACAGGTCGTTCAGATTTGGGAATCAACACTTACGAAGACTTTATTCAAACAGATGCGGCGATCAACCCCGGCAACTCTGGTGGTGCTTTAATTGATGTTGCAGGGAACTTAATTGGTGTAAATACCGCGATCTTCTCGCAGTCAGGTGGCTCTTTGGGGATTGGTTTTGCCATTCCTGCAAAAGTATGTCAACAAGTGCTGAACGCTATTTTAAAAGATGGGCGAGTGGTTCGTGGTTGGTTAGGTATTAGTTTACTTCCAATTAAACAAGAAAATATTTTAGATCCACGTGTGAATGGTGTGATTGTCGCAGATGTCATTCGTAATGGACCTGCAGCACAGGCAGGTTTAAAACGTGGTGATAAAATCGTGAAAGTGAATAATGAGCTGATTACCTCGACTTCGCATTTAATCAACTACGTTGCACAACAAGCGCCATTGAGCACTATGCAAATTGAGATTGAGCGAGACGGAAAGGCGATGACATTGCCGGTACAAGTGGGAGAGCGTAAACTGCAAACTCAAAACAGTGACTCGCAATATATTCCATTACCCCGCTAGCATAGAAAATCCCTCTTCATGAGGGATTTTTTTTGAGTTCCTTTTTTTGTATATCGCTTTGAAGAGCTTCGTTTGCGCCAAACAATGCGCTTTGAAATTGAAATATCAATTACAAAAATGCATTGCACGCTTTGCTGAATTTGGCTTAATTTATAAGCAATAATAATCAGATAAGCGTATAAGAATATGAGCTTTTTACCCGCAGAACATGCCAAAGTTTTATCCAGTCAAGCCAATTTAGATATCGCCTTATATAAGACACGTTTGGCTTTGCTGATTGAAGAAAATGCCAAACAGGGGAATACCGCCGTATTTACGGTTTTACCCAAGCATTTAGCTTTAGAAGAGATTCGAAGTTTATCTGCTGAACTTACAGAATTGGGATATCAAGTTCGATTTGAAGTGAATGAATTTTTTTATAATTTTAATGTGTACTGGATTTGATTCGGGATTCACGACATTTAAGGTCGTAAGTTAAAAACAAGATGAAACCCTTTAGAAAACCACGATAATCGCAGTTTTCTAAAGCTGTTTTATAACGTAGCGACTTATTCAGATTTTTGATAGTCGTTAATGACTTCAAGCGCCGCACGAAAGGCTTCTTGAGTCGCTGGTGCACCACAATATGGCAAACTATGAAGTAATACTTCCTGAATTTCTTCTACAGTCG
The DNA here is from genome assembly GCF_013418435.1 of Acinetobacter sp. YH12142. NCBI lineage: Bacteria > Pseudomonadati > Pseudomonadota > Gammaproteobacteria > Moraxellales > Moraxellaceae > Acinetobacter > Acinetobacter sp. YH12142. The sequence continues at coordinate 107,279 of NZ_VPCB01000004.1, forward strand.
CCCCATTATTTAAAGCACCTCGGACATGACCTTTGAGTTCTGTCGGACTTTTTTGTGCAGTTAAAAAGGCAATGGTAATCAGTGAGCGATATTTACGGGGTAAAACGCCTTCACGCTGCCAAGTTGAACCCCATGCATGCTCATTAATCCAATCTTGCAAAGGTTGAGTAAATGGCACGGTATTGTCTTGAGCACGTTTAACGAAACTTTCACCCATAACTTCAGTACGAACTTTTAAGCCATTTTCATAATCTTGTTGTGACATGTAGCAAACCCTCTGTGATGTAATTTTGCAGTACAGCCTATACCTTTGACTCTGCGATACCATTGGCTGATGGTCGTATAAAAAAGCCATCCCATTGTTTAACAGTGGAATGGCTTTTATTTTGAGAAAAATAAAGCTTAAAAGCGATGCAGAAGCTGATTAATAACGCAGGAAGGCTTCTGGTTCATCATCGGTGTGTTGTTGCTTTTTCACTTCTGGTGCAACGGTTAAATGTGGATTGGATAGCTCAAGTTCGTGGATGAGTTGCATATCGAAAACATCTGTGAGCATACTGTCATAGCGTTGAATGTTGTAAGTGCTGAGCTGTTCAGCTTCGGAGGCAGTAATGACTTTTTGTGCAATGGCATCGGCTATATGTGCTTCAAAAGTTAAACCTTTAAATTGGCCTTTAGATTCAGCTTTTTTAAATTGGTTCCACAGCGGTTCAATTTTCAACAATTGTAAAAAGGCATTTTCCATACGACCAGAAACTTCATCTGCTGCAGTGCTGTAATACACGTGCTTTTTCAGTTCTTGGCGGAAAGTATTATCTAGCATCATTTGAGTGGCAACTTCACGTTTTAAATGGTCTGTAGGTTTGGCAACAACTCGTCCAAACGGAAAGCAGATGATTTTTACTACACTTGCCGCTAGTCGCATTGGGAAGTTATCAAATAAGCCATGGAAAGCTTCTTCGACATTGTACAAAGCTTTATCTAATGCAAGTTGTGCATGTAGTTGTTCAGCTTCGCTTCTTTGACCTTGTTCATAATATTTAAGAATAGCTGTCGCTATAAATAAATAAGAGTGAATGTCTGCAAGTCGTCCAGAGAGCATTTCTTTACGTTTAATATCGCCGGCTAAAAGGCCAAGACACATATCTGCAGTCAGCGCGAAATCAGCACTGAATCGATTAATTTTTTTATAGTAGGGGTGGCTAAATTCATCTGCTGAAGCAGGTGAGTCTGATGGACCACCTGTGAACGCATAAGCAAATGCGCGTGCAGTTCGGTTAAAGGTATACCCTAAGTGCTTAAAGAGCATTTCATTGAATGTATTGAGTGCAGTGTTTTTATCTTCGGCTTGAAGTAATTGCAGCTCTTCAAATAAATATGGATGGCACCGCATTGAGCCTTGTCCAAAAATCATCAGAGAGCGACTTAGAATATTGGCACCTTCGACAGTAATTGACACAGGAATGGCCTGATAATTCAAAGCTAAAAAATTACGAGGTCCCATTTGTACGGCACGTCCACCGACGATGTCCATGCCGTGATTCACCACTTTACGCATGGTTTCAGTGGCATAGTATTTGGCCATTGCAGTCATTACAGCAGGTTTGCCGCCTTGGTTTAAACCACATGTCACCAAATAGCGGAATGCTTCAAGCATATAAGCATCTGATGCGATATCACTCGATGCTTCTTGCACACCTTCAAAATTACCTACAGAAATTTTAAATTGCTGACGAACTTTGGCAAATGCACCAACATTTAAATATGCCATTTCTCCGGCTGCCGTTGACAACGCAGGGAGTGAAATACCACGACCGACCGCTAAACATTCCATCAGCATACGCCAGCCTTTGCCGGCATTTTCAATCCCACCAATGATCCAGTCTAAGGGTATAAACACATCTTTGCCTTCAACTGTCCCATTCATAAATGGTGAGCCTGGATTATGACGAGGGCCTGTAATGACACCGTCATGACTCGCCGGTAGCAGCGCGCAGGTGATGCCATATTCCGTTTTATTTTTATCTCTCAATAAGCCATCTGGATCGTAAAGTTTAAATGCCAGACCAATGACGGTAGCAATTGGTGCAAGAGTAATCCAGCGTTTGGAGAAGTTCATGTTTAAGCCGAGCACCTGTTGTCCCTCAAAAGTGCCATAACAGACGACACCTGTATCTGGAATAGCGCCTGCATCTGAACCGGCTTCAGGGCTGGTGAGTCCAAAACATGGAATTTCTTCACCTTTGGCAAGGCCAGGGAGGTATCGATCTTTTTGTGCTTCGGTACCATAGTGTAGAAGCAATTCCCCTGGTCCAAGCGAGTTGGGCACCATACAACTGACTGCGGCAGTCAGTGAGCGGGATGCAATCTTGCTCATGACACGGCTTTGTGCAAATGAACTAAATTCACGTCCTCCATACGATTTTGGAATCACCAGTCCTAAGAAACCATTATCTTTAATGAATTGCCAAGCTTCTGGTGGGAGGTCTTTATGTTTATGGTGAATATCCCACTCGTTGAGCATGCTACAAAGTTGCTCAACTTCATTATCAATGAAAGATTGTTCTTCAGCACTGAGCTGAGGATAGGGATAAGCCTCAAATTTTTTCCAATCAGGCGCGCCCATAAATAGCTCTTTTTCCCACCAACTGGTTCCTGCATCCAATGCTTCACGTTCCGTAGTACTCATACTCGGCATCGCATTTGCTAAGGATTTATAGGCAGGTTTGGTGAGCAGATTGAGTCTCAGTGGGTCAATCAGCACGATTAAACTTAAAGCAATTAGAGGGATGCCAAGTATTAATGACCATGGGCTTAAAAAGGCGAGTGCAATTGAAACGAATATCAGTGTTATTGCGCCTACAGCTCGTGAAAGTTCAAAGAAAAAAACGGCCCAAAGAGCAAAAATAAAGAGTACGGCACTGAGTATAAATAGCATTTGTTATGGCTCCAGTGACAAGGGCCAGAGCGTTATGCGTTTAAAACAGCCTACATGCGTTTAAAATGATCTCATCTTTTGTCTTTCTGATTTTAAAGTGCATGAGACTGTCAAAATGGCATCACTCGGCTGGTGAGTATGATTGGACAATTGCGCGAATATCATGAAAGCGCAAATAAAGTGTTATCAATAGATTGATTAATAAATAATCACAACACAATCCCTATCGGGCAAAGAAATGTCACATTACGTAAACTTGGATAATTCGATATATTGGATGAATATTGGATACTGTTTAAGGAACACACAATTTTCGAAAGATCTTATATTGGGAAACGAATTGGGCTTAGTGTGAAAGCCACAAAAAAAGCCCTCAATCAATGAGGGCTTTTAATTTGCGATGTTTTAAATCTTAGTGTAATTAGGCTTCAATCGCTTGAACTGCAATTTTCTTTGCAGGATCAGTTTTACGACGTACCGCAGGCACTGGCTCACCATAGTATTGACGGTCAGCAAAGTAACTTGAACGGACCATTGGTGCAGCCCAAATGTTTTTGAAACCAAGCTTTTGGCCATGTGCAGTGTAACGCTCAAATTCTTCTGGGCTTACAAAACGGTCAATAGGGGCATGTTCTTTAGAGGGCTGTAAGTACTGACCAATGGTGACATAGTCAACATCATGTGCTTTTAAGTCGTCTAATAACGCGATCACTTCTTCTTCAGTTTCACCAATACCGACCATCAAACCACATTTAGTTGGTACATCTGGGCAGTATTCTTTAAACATTTTTAATAAGTTTAGAGAGTGTTGGTAGTCAGAACCTGGACGCATTGCTTTATACAAACGTGGCACAGTTTCAATGTTGTGGTTAAACACATCAGGAGGGCACTCCGTCATGATACGAAGGGCAACATCCATACGACCACGGAAGTCAGGAACTAGAATTTCCAAAAGTGTTTTTGGGCTCAAGTTTCGAGCTTCTTTAATACAGTCAACAAAGTGCTGTGCGCCGCCATCAACTAGGTCATCACGGTCGACCGACGTAATTACGGCATATTTCAAACCTAGATTGGCAATGGTTTCTGCCATGTGACGTGGTTCATCTGGGTCAAGAGCATTGGGACGACCATGCGCAACGTCGCAGAATGGGCAACGACGAGTACAGATATCGCCCATAATCATAAAGGTTGCAGTACCGCCACCGAAACATTCAGGTAAGTTCGGGCAAGCCGCTTCTTCACACACGGTATGTAATTTTTGTGCGCGTAAAGTTGTTTTAATACGTTGAACTTCATCAGGGGCAGCCATTTTGACCCGAATCCAGGCAGGCTTACGAGGCGTTTCAACCGTTGGCACGACCTTCACAGGTATGCGAGCGACTTTTTCTGCGCCACGAAGTTTTACACCCTGTACAGGTTTACGGTTCTCAGACATATTCAACTTTTCCACTGTTTTTGACGAGGAGATATTCAAAAAATTAGCTCGATCATTATAGCGGACTTGAGCTTAAATAGGGGGAAAACGATATTCATATAATAAATGTGGTTATCACATAATATATGTGAGCTAAATATCCAAAAAAGTTAGGATATACGTCATAATACAGCCTAGATTAAAGAATATTTGTAAAGGAGCGTTGAATGCCACGTAAGAAAGAGGTCGTTAGTGGAACTTTCGTGAAATACGATGCGGTAGTTCTGGGTTCTGGCCCTGCGGGTGAAGGCGCTGCAATGAAACTTGCTAAATCAGGTAAGCGAGTTGCAATTGTAGATATGCGTGAACAGCTTGGTGGTAACTGTACCCATGTAGGAACAATTCCAAGTAAAGCATTACGTCAGACCGTTTCAAGCATTTTACGTTACCAACGTGACCCTATGTTCCAAAAAGTCGGTGAATGGAAACAGTTCACGATGAAACAGGTGTTACGTAATGCGCATAAAGTGATTCAACAACAAGTTGAAACGCATTCACGTTTTTATGACCGTAATAAAATTGATATTTTCCACGGCCGTGCGTATATCCAAGATCAAAACACTGTTTTGATTTTTAGCAATGAAGGTATGACGGAAACTTTAGTATTCCAGCAATTAGTGATTGCGACAGGTTCACGTCCTTACCGTCCTGCTGCTTTAGACTTTAATCATCCTCGCGTATTTGATTCAGACAAAATTTTGGATCTGGATTATTCAATCCAAAAAATCATCATTTATGGTGCAGGTGTGATTGGTTGTGAATACGCGTCTATCTTTATTGGTCTAGACCACAAAGTTGACTTGATCAATACACAACACAAATTACTCAGTTATTTAGACGATGAAATTTCAGATGCATTGTCATATCGTTTACGTGAGCAGGGTGTACTGATTCGCCACAACGAGCAGATTGATCATCTTGAAACACATGATGATCACGTGGTTCTTCACTTGCAAAGTGGTAAGAAAATTAAAGCGGATGCGATTTTGTGGTGTAACGGCCGTTCTGGTAATACCGATGGTTTAGGCCTAGAAAATGTAGGTATTAAACCAAACAGCCGTGGTCAATTAACTGTGAATGATCAATATCAAACTGAAGTAGAGAATATCTTTGCTGCGGGTGATGTAATCGGTTGGCCTTCACTTGCATCTGCTGCATATGACCAAGGTCGCTGTGCTGGTTCTAACATGAGCGGTGAAGAAGGAATTGCACCTGTAACGGATATTCCTACAGGTATTTATACAATTCCTGAAATTTCTTCGATTGGTAAAACTGAACAACAGTTAACTGAAGAAAAAATTCCGTATGAAGTAGGTCAAGCATCTTTCCGTCATTTGGCACGTGCGCAAATTACGGGCGACACCGTGGGTGAGCTTAAAATCTTGTTCCATCGTGATACTTTAGAAATTTTAGGTGTTCATTGCTTCGGTAATAATGCTGCGGAAATTATTCACATTGGTCAGGCCGTGATGAACAGCCCGAACAATACGATTAAATATTTCGTAGAAACCACATTTAACTATCCGACTATGGCGGAAGCGTACCGTGTTGCAACATTGAATGGTATGAACCGCTTATTCTAAGGTTAAATTTAACTTAGATTGTGCAATGAAAGACCCGTAAGTTTCGGCTTGCGGGTTTTTTATTGTTAGAATAAAGTGCATGAAAAATATACAAGCAATAAACTTATAATCATCAACATTTCCAACTCATTTTAGGTAACCCATGACGATCCGTTCAGTGACTATTCAAGGTTTTCGATCTATTCATCATATGAATTTGACCTTGTCGCGTCTGAATATTGTCAGTGGTCCGAATGGTTGTGGTAAATCCAATCTATATAAAGCTGTACGTCTCCTACATGAAGCTGCAAATGGCCAATTATCCCAAGCTATTGCAAATGAGGGCGGGATTCAAAAAATCATGTGGGCAGGTGGTCACCGTGCGGGTGATCGATCGAAAGACCCTAAGCGCATGAAGCTTGCTGTGGAGATGGAGCATTATGAATATCAACTTGAAATTGGTTTTCCTGAACCGCTCATCACCTTGTTTGCACTCGATCCTTTGGTCAAACTAGAAGGAATTTGGTTGAGCGGCTATCTACGTCGAAAAATGAGTGAGTTGTTGGAAAGAACCAACCAAGCGGCATTTCTTAAAAATGTTGATGAAGAACGGATTGCTTATCCGATGGCATTAACACCAGAAGAGTCGGTGTTTGGACAATTGTCCGATCCACACTTATATCCCGAAGTTTCACAAGTGCGTGAGACCATGAAAAACTGGCGCTTTTATCATGAGTTTTCAGTCAGTGGAAATTCACCGATCCGTGTCCCACAGGTGGGTATTCGTTCGCCGGTTTTAGCGCATGATGGCACAAATTTAGCCGCAGCCTTTGAAACTTTACGTGAGCGTGGCAACAGTGAAACCTTGTTTGAAGTACTAGAAAAAGCCTTTCCGCAGACCCAATTTTATGTGCAGGAAATGGGTGGGCGCTTTCAAATGATGATGCAAAAGCAAGGGATCTTAAGACCTTTGGAAAGTGCCGAATTTTCAGATGGGACTTTACGGTTTTTGTGTTTAGCTGTGGCTTTATTGAGTCCAAGACCCCCAAATTTTATGGCACTGAATGAGCCAGAAAATAGCTTACATCCCGATTTATTACCTGCCTTGGCGATGCTGATTGCCGAAGCAAGTCGCTATACGCAGCTTTGGTTGACCACACATTCCAATGAACTGGTTGAAATGATCAAACAGTATAGTGATGTGCAGCATTATCAACTAGATCAGGTCGAGGGGAAGACCGTGGTCAAGGGTGCAAGCTTAATCGATGAGGATTAGATTATTCCTTTAGCTATAGTTTTTTTGCTTAAGTTTAAAAAGGTAGAAAAGTTAAAAAAGCATAATAGCCGATAAAACTGCTTATTAAGCTAAACCAGACTGGCAGCTTGCTGCGAAGTAAAGCAATAACGACGGCAACAAATATAAAGTCCGTCCATTGAATGATGTATTTTTGGCTCATTTGAAATAGTAGACACAGTAATAGACCGACGACAGCTGCATTGATTATTTTTAAGGTGCCAAAAAGCATCGGGTATTTCATCAACTTATTCCAAAACGGTAATAAGCCAAACAATAATAAAAATGATGGTAAAAATATCGCCACAGTCGCGAGTACAGCATTTAAGAGTAGCACATCAGTCATGGGTAAAAGTGTGCCGAGATATGCGGCGAAACTAAACAAGGGTCCGGGCATGAGTTGTGCAAGGGCATAGCCTAAGTCAAAATTTTCATTACTGATCAGTCCTGTAGAGACAAAGTCCTGATGTAAAAATGGCAAAATAATATGTCCACCACCAAAGACGAGGGACGCTGTGCGGTAGAAGCTTTCTAAGCTGAAAGCCAATATATTGCTATGTTGTATATCGAAGAATGGCGGAACGAAAAAAGGGCTGATAAAGGCGAGAAGCCATAGCCAAGAGGTGCGAGTATTTTCATGTGCATTCTGGCTAAAATTGTCATGTTTGGGTGGAACTGTTTCGGCGATATTTGGCTTTTGGCTGCGTAATTGATTTGACGATAAAACTAAACCGATAATTGCAGCAGTTAAAATCACCAAAACTTGATTCAGAGAAAACTGAAAAAAATAAATAAAAATTGCAGCCAATAGCATGACTAAATACTGAAATTTTGTTTTACAAAAGCTTCGCGTCATTTGCCAAAACGCCCATGCAACCACAGCAAGGACGATTAACTGAATAACATGAAAGAATAAAGTTGAGAGTTGATTACTGAGTTTTAGACTTAAAGTGGCCGCAGCACACATCAGCAGGGCTGAAGGTAAAGTAAATCCTAACCATGCAAAACAAGCACCTTGATAGCGGTTGAGTTGAAATCCAATCGCCATGCCGAGCTGGCTACTTGTTGGGCCTGGAAGGACTTGAGCCAAGGCAAGCAAATGCACATATTCATGCTCCGTTATCCATTTTTCTTGTTTCACAAAATATTGAAAAAACAACACTAAATGCGCAGCAGGTCCACCAAATGCAATACACCCTAATCTTAAAAAGGTGAGAAAGATGACAAGGTTTCGTTGTGGTATGGACTGGCTCATGCGTTACCAATATTAAAAATCGAAATAAGGTTATGAATTTCTAAAGGATAAAATCTTGAATGTTAAAAGATTTTAAAGGTCGATTATTGCAGGAGCATGTAAGTCCTGCTTCAAATATATTCTGAAGCACTTTGCAGAGAAAACGATAATTGGATAAAGTGACATAGTACTGTCCCACATACACATGGCATCGGTTTCTGCCGCTGATTAGCATCAGCATTTACACATAAAATATTTTGTCTAAAAATGACTTCTCCAAAATCAGACACCTTATCAGAAATTTTGAGTGCCTTATTTAAGTGGTTGATGAGTGGCATTGCATCGTTACTTTCAATCATGGCATTTGCAGATGATCAGCTACCTGCTACACAAGCATTAGCAAGTTATGCAGATCAAAACAGTTGGCAGGACATTCAGCCCTATCTACCTAAAGAATACCATTTAACCGAAACGCAGCGCCCTAAAGAAGAGTGGTGGAATTGGCAGGGTCATACTGTTCACTTAGATACCTATCGAAATTCACAGGCAAAAGTGAAGGTGATTCTGTTTCATGGTGTGGGAACAAATGGTCGACAAATGTCGATGATTTTGGGTCAGCCTTTGGCACAGAGTGGCTATGAAACTATCGCTATTGATATGCCCGGTTATGGCCTAACTCAAGTCAAAAAGGGCTCTAAAACTCGTTATGATGATTGGGTTCAAGCAGGTAATGACCTCATTGAAGCCGAGCTACAAAAAGATCATCGTCCTATCGTTTTGTATGGGCTTAGTGCAGGTGGTATGTTGACCTATCACGTGGCGGCAAAAAATAAAAAGGTGAAAGGTATCGTCGGTATGACCTTTCTAGACACTTCAAATAAAACTGTGCGTGATCAAGTCTCTTTGAATAAATTTATGAGCCGCGTGGGCAGCCCACTGGCTCATGTGACAGCACATACACCATTTTCAGCATTGCCAATGCCGATGCGGTGGGTAAGTAAAATGCATCGCTTGGTGAATAATGACGCAGCATTGCAGGTCTTTTTAAAAGATAAAACGTCAGCTGGGAATAGTGTATCGGTTAAATTTCTAGATTCGTATTTATATTATAAAAATGACACGCCACCGGAGCAGTTTAATGTCTGCCCAATTCTACTAACGCAGCCTGAACAAGACCGCTGGACGCCTTTGGCTTTAAGTCAGCCATTTTTAGCACGGATTCACCAAGTTCCAGTCGATGTCGTGCTGTTGAAAAATGCAGGACATTATCCTTTGGAACAGCCGGGACTTGAGCAAATGGTCAATGCAATAGATGCGTTTTATCAAAAAGTCACGCAATAATCTGTTGAAAGCGTGATGCGTAATTCATACCAACATAGATATAAAAAAACCGCCAGAAGGCGGTTTTTTTATTGGGACTTTATCGTGGAAATATTTAAGCAAAATGACCATGTTGAAAATCATAAAATGCCTGGCGTATTTCATCTTCAGTATTCATGACGAATGGTCCATGTGCCGCAATCGGTTCATTTAAAGCTTCGCCACTTAAAATAAGCAGTTTGGTTGTTTCAAAAGATTTAAGTTTCAAGGACGATACTTGGTCACTCACATATAAAGTCTGTTTCGCATCAAAGCGTTGACCTTCAATTTCGATCGCCCCACTTAATACAAAAATCATGTTATTCCACTGTGGGTTGAATGAAAATTCCTGTTCAGCATTTGCATTCAAGCGCACATCCAATACATTCATCGGGCTAAAAGTTTCAGCTGCGCCCAATGTGTCTTCAAATTGGCCAGCAATGACGCGTACCACGCCAGCATTTTGTGCAAGTTTAACTTCAGCAATATTGGTTGTAGTCAGTTCTTGATAGCGAGGTTCAGTCATTTTCGCATGACGAGGTAAATTGACCCAAAGTTGTACCATGTCTAAATTTCCGCCTGTTTTGGCAAAATCTTTAGAATGATGTTCTTCATGCATAATGCCTCGACCCGCAGTCATCCATTGCACTTCGTCTTTGGCAATGCTGCCGTGATTTCCTTTAGAGTCAAAATGCTCCAATTCTCCTTCATAAACAATGGTTACTGTTTCAAAGCCACGATGTGGATGTGATCCAACACCACGTTGATGATGACTTGGAGAGAAGTGATATTGGCCGGTATAGCCCATAACGAGAAATGGACTGGTTTGATTGCTCATTTCTTGCATAGGGAGCATAGAGTTTGTTGGGAAGCCATCGCCCACCCAAGTACTACGATCACTATGATAAACACGTTTGATTGAATTCATAATTCAGCCCTCAATATATTGCTTCTGAGATCTATTATTGAGGTATAGTGAGGGAATGACAGGGCGAAAAACTCAACAGATTATTCTAAAAATGAAACAATCATGCAAAATTTAAATGACTATTACTACTTCGTGCAATTGGTGAAATACCAAGGTTATACCAAAGCCAGTGAAGCATTGGGTATTACAAAATCTAAACTATCACGCCGTATTACAGAATTAGAGACCCGTTTGGGTGTACGTCTGATTCAGCGGAATACGCGAAAATTTACTGTGACTGAAATAGGACAACAGTTCTATTTACATTGCTTAAAAATTTTAGAGGAAGTCAGCGAAACGGAAAATTTTGTGCTCAGTACGTTGAACGATCAACTCTGTGGCCAGATTAAAATTTCTTGTCCTGTGGCTTTGGTGGAAATGCCTGTTGCAAAAATGGTCACCGATTTTATGCAGCAATATCCAGACATCAGTGTGCATCTGATGGCGACCAATCATCGGGTTGATGTTATCGAGGAAGGCGTAGATTTAGCCATTCGTGTGCGTAATATGCCTTTATTGGATAGTGATTTGATCGTTCGAGATTTAGATGCTTGGGATCATGTTTTGGTGGCATCGCCACAACTTTTCTTCGAGCGTGAAATGCCATAGCAATTGGCTGATATTCAAAATTTTCCGTGTATTGGTTTTGACCGGCCTAAACATTTTTGGGATTTCCGACATCGTGAAAAAAGTGAAACTCAACAAATTGAATTTCATCCACGCTTAAGAACTGACAGTTTTAGTGCCATGATTTCTGCTGTTATTTCTGGCGTGGGAATCGCTTCTTTGCCCAAAGTGTTTGTACGTGATGCTTTAAAAAGTGGTGAGTTAATTGAACTGTTTCCTGAATGGCAATTGCCGCAAGGGGTCATCCATGTTGCATACGCGACACGACAAGGCATGCTGCCGGGTGTGCGTGCGATGTTAGATCATTTAATTTCAGGTTTTAAGGCATTAGATATAGATCATCCGTAATTTGAGCAGTGTTCTTATTGTTTTAAAATTTTAATTATTTGGAGTTATTGCTCAAACACGGATTTTACAGGGTTATTTATTTTTTATTGTTGGCATGAAGTTCAACATTAGTATGGTCGTCCTCCTGCTAAGCTAATTCGCTTTAATAAGCGGCGTTGGTCTGAAGGGAAAGGGCGGCGTGAGTGTAAAGTGGCTTGGTTATCCCAAAATACAATGTCACCTTCTTCCCATTGATGTTCATATCGAAACTCAGGTTTTAATAAATGTTCACGTAAAGATGCAATCAATTCACTGCCCGACTGATCATCGTAGTGAACCAATTCCACTTCAGATCGTTCATTTAACCACAGACCTTTACGGCCACTTTCTGGATGGGTACGTACAAGCGGATGTGGATAGGCATGTCCAACAATCGGTTGGTCTTTGAAACGGTAAAGCGGTGTAGCTCTATATCCCGTTGTGCCTTTATTATTTTTGGCACGGACAAATGGGTTGTAGGTAATGAGTTGAAGTTGGTCTAAATGTTTTTGTGTCGCTTCATTTAAAGCTTCATAGGCTTTAATGGTGTTATACCATGAGGTTTGTCCACCGTCTTGTGGCAGTTCAATGGCATAGAGTAATGAACCAAATGATGGCAGTGGAGTCCACTGATGATCTGCATGCGCAGCCAATTCACCATGTCCAGTATAGTCTCCTTTACCGACTGCATTTGACACAGGTACGACGTCTGGTGGTGTACCGGTATCATCTTGTGACGCCAGCACAGGAATATCTGCACCAGGACTGAAAATTGAACCGAAGTAGCTTGCAAACGCGAGATACTGTAAATCATCTAAACTTTGATGTTTAAAAATTAAAATCAAGTGTTCTGCCAGCGCTTGTTTTAAACGGTAGATGGTTTCCCCAGACTGTGCTTTACGCGCATCTAAACTATAAACCACAGCCCCCAAAGCTTGGTCATGTTGCGCTTCAATACGAATTTCATTGCCATCTTGAAATTGTTCTGCTTGATGCCAACGTGGAGCATCATGGATGGCTTGTGAAAGTTGAGTTAATGCGGTCATTTCATAAGTTCTCAAATTGTTCTTTATTGAGACTTAATCTATGAAAGAAAGTGCAGGTTGGAAAATTAAAAAATAAGCTAAGTTTATGAAAAAACTTATTATTAATACTAATATGTTGAAAATTCAGCTTTTATTGAATCGTGTAGAAAATAGCTAAAAAACTGCTGTTGTAGTGTTGATAAAACAGCAGTTTGGGGCGGAATTAAGATTTCAATACGTCTTTAATGCGCACAAAACGCTTGGTTAAAGTATTCGAATAATTCAGGCGTTTGGCTCCATAAGCCGATGGACAATGCCAACAAGGCCAGAATACTGATGCCAATACTGAGCCGGAACCACAGTGTTGAATTAGTCATGAATGACACTTTCCTCATTAACCATGAAATGTACCAATACTCCAAAAATACTCAGGACAATCGAAAAAATCCAAATGGCATTATAGTTACCGGTTATATCGTGGTTCACACCACCCAACCAACCACCAAAAAATGAACCGACTTGATGAGTAAAGAATACGATACCACTTAGCATACTGAGATATTTAACGCCAAACATATTGGCTACAATACCGTTGGTGAGCGGTACGGTAGAAAGCCATAGTAGACCCATAATGACGCCAAATGCATAGATTGTCCATGTGCTTAAAGGCAGCAAAAGAAAGGCAATAATGGCAATGCCACGTAAACCATACAGTCCCATTAACAGCTTTGGTTTGGAATATTTGCCACCGAGCCAACCTGCTGTGTAGGTGCCGACAATATTAAACAGTCCAACGAGCGCTAGGAAAATAGTGCCTGTAGTGGCATTAAAGCCATGATCGATTAAATATCCCGGAAGATGGATGCCAATAAACACCACTTGGAAGCCACAGACAAAGAAACCGAGTGCTAGAAACCAAAAGGGTTTATGCTCCCAAGCCAATTGCAAAATTTGTTTAAAAGTCAGAGAGGCTTCATGCGTATTGGTTGCATTTGGTGCAACATACATTGGTGCTTTTAGCATCCAAGCTAAAGGAATAATAAGTGCAATTAAAATGGCGCTGAGCACCAAAGCCGACGACCAACCAAATTTTTGCAACAACAGTAATGTAGAGGGCAGCATAATGAACTGACCAAAAGAACCTGCTGCACTGGCAATACCCATGGCTAAACTACGTTTTTCTGGATGCGCTGCACGACCTACGGCAGAAAGTAATACTGGAAAAGATGTGGCTGAGAGGGCTAAACCCAGGATTAAACCTGCACTTAAATTAAGCAGTAAACCGGTAGAGCTGATGGCCATGAGTAATAGTCCGAGGGCATATAATGCACCACCGACGGCGACCACGATCTTACTGCCATATTTATCTGCAAAAGCCCCAGTAATCGGCTGCACAGCACCCCAAATTAAGTTTTGCATGGCAATGGCAAGGCTAAATACGTTATGTCCCCAACCAAATTCATCACTCATCGGCACGAGATAGAGGCCAAATGCATGACGCACCCCTAAAGACAATGCCAAAATAATTGCACTGCCAATGAGCATGTAAATCAGGGGCTTCGAGAAACGAGTATCAGACATACAGCAGTCTACATTCTTTAAATTTAATCCAATGGTATTCGAATAAACGCAGAGTTGCGATTAAATTTAATTCACCAAACAATAAATTTTTTTTATAGGTAACTATGGATGAATAAAGGAAATTGACACAGCGGAAATTCAAAAGTGTTTAAAAGAGATTGAAAAGGTATCTCAGAATAAAAGACCATATAAAAGCCAATAAAAAAGACGACCGTAGTCGTCTTTTATATATGTTATTTATTAGAAACGCATACCGATACCTGCATATGCAAGGATCGGGTTTACTTCAATATCCGCTTTAGATTTGATCAGTTCGCCGTGTGTCGCATCTGTAACGGTAATGGTTGTTTCATTTTGAAGGTGTGCATAGCTAACAGAACCTACAGCAAACCATTTGTCATTGAAGTCATAAGTAAAACCAGCTGTCACAACAGGAGCAAAAGCATCAGAAGCTTCTAACTCAACTTTTGGATTTGCCTTACTTGGTTTTCCTTCTAAAGAAGCGCCTGCATTACCTTCTTTAATGTTGGCAATCATGTGACCTGCGGCAATTAAATCTTTCTCAATTTGTGGATTCATTTCCAACTCATTGAAGTAAGCATACATCACGCCTAGACCCACATAGGGACGGAATTTATTGACGCCAGTTTTACCGAAGTGATATTGGATTTCAGCAGCCGGAGTCCATGCACGTGCAGAAGCTGCTGCACCATGTGCGCCTAAGTCGGTAATGAAAATATCATTTTCAAGTTCAAGATTTCCCAGTGCACCGCCGAGTGGTTTTGCAATGGCAGAAAATGGTGCATAAATTTTCCCTGAGCCTTGTAAATCAACTTTTGGCGGAATACCCGCTTTCATTTCTAGTGATACATTGTCAGTGAAGAAATAGTTGGTCATGATCCCAAGCGTGGTGACGTCGTCTGCTTCAAGACCTGTCCCTGGATTGTCCCATTGTTCAAGTCCTGAAATAGTGGCTTTACCACTCATTTCAGCAGGAACAGTGTCCAAAGTATTTAGCGCAACTTCTAGTAGGGGCGGAACTTTGTACCCTTCTCGAATATTGTCTTTTACTGTTTGTGATTTAACTTCGCCAACATCTGCCTCATAGCCTTCATTGATGGCAGTATTTACACGGAATGGCTGTGCTTTACCTTGTGGCATAACATGTAGAGCACCAACAGAGACAGAAAAACGTTTGAAGCCATCGCCATCTTTTAAACTAAAATATGGTGAGTCTGCATGACTGAGCATAGGTAGGGCAGCCATAGAAGCAGCAATGCACAATACACTTTTTTTCATTTTAAAGGACTCCATGTCCGTAAATTGATAATAATTTTTCTAAGTGCCCATTATTCAAAATTAGTGCGTAAAAAATGTTATAGAAAACAAGAATAAACGTAATAGTCCTGTAACATTCTTGATGATTTGTATTATTTGAAGACTTTAATTAGGTATTTGTGTAAAAAAATCGAACATTTTTGAAATTTAGAAATGGTTCTATCTATTTGTATATATTCAATATTTATTGACATAAGTGACAGTGTATTGGTTGATTTGGGTCAATAAAATAGTTTAAAACGACCATATTCAAAGCACTTTTTTGTGCTGTTGTCCTCTATAGATATAAAAATTCATATCTAATCATTGGGTCTTTATATGTCAATCGTGGCTAATCTCTCAAAGCCTTTTACACCAAAACCATTTTTTTTGTACAATAGCGCCAGATTCAATTGAGTTATTCGTATGAGTACGCAAAACCCTCCCAAGAAAAAGGCTTTAGTCAATTTGCCTTTTCCGATTAAAAAAGCTGAAGATAATGCTTCGGATGAAATCTTTGAAGATATGCGTCCAAAACCTCAGCGTTATGCTGACCGTACTTGGATGCCACCACGCGGTACACGTCGTTCGATGGGTAAGCGTTAAAAGATTTAAATAAAAAAGCCATGGTACAAACCATGGCTTTTTTATTGCAAATTATTGATGTTAATTGCGTATTTCAGACTGAATTCTTCGGTCTTTATTGAGATAATACTTTTTCTTCTGACGATACATGTCCAAATCGGCACGTTTAAGCATATCGTCCATCCGCTCATTCAGCTCATTGGTGGCACAGCCAATCGAGATACTCATCGGTTGATTAGAATAAAATTGGTTATCGACCAATAACAACTCATTCAAACTTTGTAAGCAGTTTTGCAGCGCCGCATCATCTGCACCAGGTAATAGAATGACAAATTCATCACCGCCAATGCGCGAAGCAGAATAGGGCGTATGCTGAATAAGTTGGTTTAAAATGTTGCCCAGACGTCTGAGGATACTGTCACCAGCATCGTGCCCAATACTGTCATTGAGTTCTTTTAGTCCATTTAAATCAATAAAAATACAAGAAACAGGACGTAATTGATTGCGTTCGAGACGATTGAGTTCTGCGATATAAAATGAACGGTTATAGAGTTTGGTCAGGACGTCATGTTTACCTAAATATTCAAGATAATTTTCAGCCTTTTTACGTGCGGTAATATCAGTCAGAGCAACCTGCACGGTGCTCCAGTCGTCGAGATAATCAGGAAATACGGTAAATTGCAGCAAGACATGGCGAATACTGCCATCAAGTGCATAATTTACGGCTTCACGTTGATGATGTAGATTGCCATTCCAAAGTTCAATCAACTGTTCTTTAAAGGTTTGCAGCATTTCTTTGGCAAACACTTTATGTACATTTTTGAGCAATATTTCTTTGTTCTGAGCGCCAAATAAATCAAGCGTGGCTTGATTGACGTCAACGATCAGTATTTCCTTAATACACTCTTGTACAAAATCGGGGTGAACATCCAAAAATGTCACAAAATCTTCTATACCTAAAGCGCGAAGTTGATCTAATTTTATTTTAATCCGGCTGAAATCTTCGACCCAAAGAGAGGTCGGAGAATAATGAAAACGCGCTTCTGCCAAATGACGACTTTGTTCTTGTAAACGACAAGCTTCGGTATAAGAAGTGATATCTTCAGTCGTAATTAAGACGGCAGATAAATCCTGCTCATGACTCGGTAGCACGATGCCCTTCAGTTGAATGTCTAGGCGTTGTCCACTGAGCGTATAGTTCACGGCAGAATGGGAAAAATGCGTTTCACCATTCCACAATGCAACCAACTCTCTAATGTGTGTTTGACACATCTCCGCCTGAAAAACGAGATCAAGGTTTTGACATAAATGTTCAAAGTCACGTGCTTGATACAGTTCTAACGTTTTTGTATTGACCTGTAAGATTTTTATTTTTCTTGCACATTGCAGAATACGTGATTCATCTTGTTGAAGAAAAGTGGAGAGATCCTGCACACCTTGCTGACGCCAGAGATCAAATTGTTTTTTGACTTCACTGTAATCTTCAAGCCACATGGCAATGGGGGATAGCTCAAAAAAAGGAGAATCTAGCATGTCTATTTTATGTGCTCATCATTCTTTATGATAATTACAATATGTAGTATAAGACGAAAAAAATGATATTAAAATAATGTGATATGTAAAATAAACTTTATTTTTAATGTGACTTAAGTCGCTAAAAGTCATTAATCCACATTAGATTAAAAGCCAATGTAGACTTTGGCTTTTTTGGGGGGAAATGTGGTGAAAATAGTCTTTAGCGGCTGGCTTTACGAGCTTTATTTTCAGGCTTTGGTGCAGCGATTTCACGTTCAGCTTTCCAAACATCAATAAAATCTTTTTCATTAATATTGTACAGTTCAAGTAGGGCTAAAATGACACCGCCAAACATCATTGGGCCTTCTGAGTTGCTTTGAAACTCAAATATTTTCCCATTCAGGGCATGCAAAATATCTTCAATTTCAAAAATACGGTCACGACCATTGCTATCTGTCGGGTACATTTGGGTATTCAGCACAATTTTCGCAAGACTTTTTTCATTATCTGTTAAGGCCAGAACATCAACCAATTCATCTGCCGAAGGTGCAAAAATTACTGAGTCTTGAAAAATTGTATGTAGA
Organism: Acinetobacter sp. YH12142; assembly: GCF_013418435.1. Classification (NCBI taxonomy): domain Bacteria; kingdom Pseudomonadati; phylum Pseudomonadota; class Gammaproteobacteria; order Moraxellales; family Moraxellaceae; genus Acinetobacter; species Acinetobacter sp. YH12142. The sequence goes on from NZ_VPCB01000004.1 coordinate 125,707, forward strand.
AGTTTCGAAGTAAGTTTAGGTAAAGCTTTTTCAACGAAAGGACGGAATGAAATTGGAAAAATAACATTTCTGGAAATCCCCTTAAACATGGGAGCAATTTCTTCAACTTTATAGCCAGCGACACCACAGCCAATCGACGTAATGAAATATTTGGTCTTGGGATGATTCTTGGTATAGATTTTAAAATCATCAACATAATGTTGAATCTGAGACAATGGCATTTGTTGTAAATGCTCATTCATTGTTGGAATCGCAAAACTTTGACCTGCCCATCCACGACCAATACCATTCATTGCACCAAAATGCTCTAGTGCGGTACGCGCTGCACCGCCAGCATGTCGACCTGCCATATTGCTGCCAAAAACAAAAATGGTATCTTCAGCTAAGTTTTTAACAATACTTTCGTCATGATATTGATAAGTCATAAAGTTTGATCTGTGGCGTCCTTTTATTCATGTTGCAGGTGAAATTTAGCTAGGTCAAGTATCTATCTTGGTTAAATGAACGCTTTATCTATAAGTTTTTTAGCCTAAAGAGTTTCTTTAAAAAAAATTGGCTCAATCAGGTGCTTTATATTTATGAAGATGACGAAAAAATCTAGAAACACATACTAAATAACCCGAATCGCGGATAAGAAATAAACTTGAAAATAAGAAGACTAGAGCCATCAGTTGAGTTACCACACAAAACTCACAACTCTAGTCCTAATGTTCAATAGTACCGAATTATTCTGCGTAATTGATGATTTCTTTCTTAAATTTGAAGCAACTTATTGGAACTTTCTCAAACAAAATAGCCATTCTTTAAGAATCAGACGTGCTCATCTGACGATCTCAGAAATCTGCTTTATTGCCATTTGGTATAAATGTTCTTATTTCAGCAATTTCAAAGCCTTTTTCACATGGTTAAAAGAAGATAAAAGACATTTGTTTAAAAGCTTACCATGTTACCAACGGATGATTCATCTGATCAATATGCACCAATTAGCAATACATGCTTTACATGTGGCTCTGATGAAAGGTCAAAATACCCAATATTTGTGGATTGATTCAACGACTTTGCCAGTCTGTAAAAATCAACGTATTCAACGCCATAAATCATTAGCTCAAATAGCATCTCGTGGTAAAAGCTCGATGGGCTGGTTTTATGGCTGTAAGCTACATATTGCGATGAACCCATTTGGTGAAATCGCTTGTTTTGCTTTATCAAATGGGCATATAGCTGACATAAAAATGGTTGAGCAATTGGCTGACGGCTTAGAAGCAAAGCTATATGGAGATCGTGGTTATATCAGCCAGGAACTAAAAAGCAGGTTAAAAGATCAAGGTATTGATTTAATTACTTACCATCGAAAAAACATGCAATCCATCCAACTATCTGCATCAGATGAATATCACTTAAGACAACGAAATAAGATAGAAACGTTATTCAGCTTATTGAAAGGACAATACAATTTAGTGACGAGTAAAGCTCGTAGTATTCATGGATTTCTGAGTGGGATTTACGCATCGTTATGTGCATATCAACTTAATCATCAAAATAAACCAACAATTCAAATTATGGAATCATTGGCTTAAGCGGGATTCGGGTTAAATAAAGATTAATTCTGTCTGTAAGAGACTTTGGCTTTTTACATAAATTTAGCGTTGTTTTGTGCAACTTTGCCCTCATAATAAAGCCATATAAAACTGTTGAAGAAGAGTGTGATGCAGGAACAGCCTTTTGAACTGGTAACACAATATCAGCCGGCAGGTGATCAGCCTCAAGCGATTGAGAAATTGGTGAAGGGGATTGAAAAAGGAATGCATGATCAGTTGCTCTTAGGGGTAACAGGTTCAGGTAAAACCTATACCATGGCAAATGTGATAGCACGCACGCAACGTCCAACGATTATTATGGCGCATAATAAAACTTTGGCTGCGCAGCTTTATGGCGAGTTTAAAGCCTTCTTTCCGCATAATGCCGTGGAATACTTCGTCAGTTATTATGACTATTATCAACCCGAAGCCTATGTTCCATCTTCAGATACTTTTATTGAAAAAGATTCATCGATTAATGATCATATCGACCAGATGCGTCTTTCGGCAACACGGGCATTATTAGAGCGACGTGATGCAATTATCGTAGCGTCAGTTTCAGCTATTTATGGTCTGGGTGATCCCAATGCTTATATGAGTATGCTTCTGCATATCGTGGAAGGAGACCGTATTAGCCGTGATGATATCATCCGTCGTTTGGTGGAAATGCAATACACCCGAAATGAACTCGAATTTTTACGGGGCACATACCGTATTCGTGGTGAAATTATTGATATTTTTCCTGCTGAATCTGATCAAAATGCCATTCGAATAGAGTTATTTGATGATGAAGTTGATTCAGTTCGATGGTTTGATCCATTGACGGGCAGAATGGTCCGTAAAGTGCCACGGATTACGATTTACCCAAAAAGCCATTATGTAACACCTAAAGATAATTTACAGCGTGCAATTGGGACGATTCGTGAAGAACTCGCAGAACGACTAGGATTCTTTCGTGCAAATGATAAATTACTCGAAGCACAGCGTATCGAACAACGTACACGGTATGATTTAGAGATGATGCAGCAGCTTGGCTATACTAACGGTATTGAAAACTATTCACGCCACTTGTCTGGCCGTCCTTCTGGTGAAGCACCTCCGACTTTGTTTGATTATGTACCTGATGATGCCTTATTAATCATTGATGAATCGCACGTTACCGTTCCGCAAATTGGGGCTATGTATAAAGGTGACCGTTCACGTAAAGAAAATTTGGTCAATTACGGTTTTCGTTTACCAAGTGCGCTTGATAACCGCCCAATGAAATTTGAAGAATGGGAGCGGATTATTCCTTCGACCATTTATGTCAGTGCAACGCCTGCACATTATGAAATGGAAAAGTCTGAACAAGTCGTTGAGCAAGTGGTTCGACCCACAGGTTTGGTTGATCCTGAAATTGAAATTCGTCCAGTGTTAACGCAAGTGGATGATGTATTGTCAGAAATTAATAATCGGAAAAACTTAAATGAGCGTGTATTGGTTACGACATTAACCAAACGTATGGCAGAAGATTTAACTTCATATTTGAAAGAATATGGCATTAAAGTCGCTTATTTACATTCAGATATTGACACTGTTGAGCGCACTAAAATTATCCATGAATTGCGTTCGGGTGTATACGATGCAATTGTTGGGATTAACTTACTACGCGAAGGCTTAGATATGCCAGAAGTGTCTCTAGTAGCCATTTTAGATGCAGACAAAGAAGGCTTCTTACGTTCTGAGCGTTCTTTGATTCAAACCATCGGTCGTGCAGCGCGTAACTTAAATGGTAAAGCGATTTTATATGCAGATCGTATGACCGACTCCATGCAAAAAGCCATTGATGAAACGGATCGTCGTCGTAATTTACAGATTGCATTTAACCTTGAGCATGGCATTACGCCACGCAGTGCAGTGCGTCAAAACGTCAATGATATTGATACTGGTGAAGTGCTGACAGATGATGAAATCGATGCAAAAATTTCAGATCAGTCCAAAGCATTAACTGCAGATGAACGTCATTTGATGTCTGATCCAAAACTTTTAGCAAAACATATGAACAAGCTGGAAAAAGAAATGCTGAAAGCATCGAAAGATTTGCAGTTTGAACAAGCTGCTCGATTACGTGATGAAATCTTGCGTTTAAAAGCACAGATGATTTCATAATTTTGTTAGACAAGATGCGGCATATTGTCTGAATTACATACATAATTCAGACAAGAAAATGATTTTTAGAGCAATTTTTTCCGCTAGAGTAAAAACACGAGAGAGAATTACTTAATTTTCATCGAATGTTTTGCATCGAAATGAGGCATAAAATGACAACAACGAATCTTCCGAAAGCTGGTTTTAAGCTCGCAAAAATTGCACTTGGTGCAGCAGTGTTAATTGGTTTGGGTGCAGCCACAATGGCCTATGCACAGACGAAACCTTTACAGACTGTGGAAAAAGTTGAGCTCGATCGTTATTTAGGGATGTGGTATGAAGTAGCTCGTAAGCCTATGGTTTTTCAAAAAAGCTGTGACCGTGATGTGACTGCGGTTTACACGCTAAATGAAAATGGCAATATTAATGTAAATAATCGCTGTGTATCTAAAGATGGTACCAAGAAGCAATCAATAGGCGAGGCATTTGTACAAAATGCACCGTTTAACACGAAATTAAAAGTTAGTTTCTTACCAGAAGCCATTCGTTGGTTGCCTGTGGGGCGTGGTGATTATTGGGTACTCAAAGCCGAGGAAGACTATCAAACAGTTTTGGTGGGTGAGCCACGTCGTAAATATATGTGGGTTCTTTCTCGTTCGGCTCATCCAGATCAGGAAGTGATTCAGGAATATTTAAATTATGCGCAATCTGTTGGTTATGACTTATCAGATATTATTCATACCAAGCAGACAGTAAAACCATAAATCTAAATATTTGAACAAATGCTAAAAAACCATGCCTGTGCATGGTTTTTTATTTGCTAGAATGTCTCTGCGAAAAGCTTGATCAATCAAGCAAAATATCAAATTTATGGTGTATTCGGGACTGGAGTGAAAGATGTATAAAGGCGTTGCATTGTCTGTATTGGCATCGGTCACTTTTGGTATTTTGTATTTCTTTACCATCTTTTTAAAACCTCTAGATAGCGAGCAAACTTTTGCATGGCGCATGTTAGCGACCTTGCCATTTTTAACCTTATTTATGTGGTGGATGAAAGATTTAAACAAAGTCAGTGAAATTTTTTGGCGAGTGGTTAAGCAGCCGATTTTTCTACTTTGGTTAATTATCAGTTCTTTTTTATGTACCACACAGCTTTGGTTGTTTTTGTGGGGGCCAATTAATGGCCGTGGACTAGAAGTTTCTTTGGGATATTTTTTACTTCCCTTAGTGATGGTTCTAGTCGGATGTGTACTGTATAAAGAAAAACTTTCTAAATGGCAGATGGCTGCCGTGGCACTGGCAATTTTAGGTGTCGGTCACGAAATTTGGCGCATTGGCAGTATCGCGTGGGAAACTGTTTATGTCGCTGTGGCTTACCCGATTTATTTCTTTTTACGTCGTACCTTTAAAACTGATCATTTGGGTGGTTTTTGGTGGGATCTTTGCTTAATTCTGCCTGTAGCCTTTTATTTAGGATTTATCCATAGCGATAGTTTAGCGCTGATGTCGTTATTCCCTCATCTGATTTTGGCGGTTTTGGGACTTGGTTTTCTGAGTGCGCTTGGCTTAGGTAGCTATATGTTGGCGAGTCGTTATTTGCCATTTGTGATTTTTGGTTTGTTGAGTTATTTAGAACCCGTGTTGTTAGCCTTTGCATCGATCGCATTGGGAGAGCGAGTAGAAGCAGAAGAATGGCTGACCTATATTCCAATTTGGGGTGCCGTTTTGTTATTGGTGATAGAAGGCGTCTTGCATCTGTTTAAACAAAAGCAAAATGAACGTGCGCTAGCTAAAAATGTAAAAGCGTTAAATGATCGAATCGATTCTTAGACTGAAAATATTGGTACGATAAATTGATCAGTTCACAATTAACACTTGCTGTTTTTTAAGAAAATCTTAAACTTAGAAAATTAAAACACACCATGATTCAATTCATTGTTTAGGAAGAACAGTATTGAATGATGGTGTACAAAAATATTTATTTTAGATAAAAATAAACTGAAATCGATAAAAGATTGATTAAAGAATCAAGATACAGGATGCAGTCAGTGGTTGTCCCATTTCATCTAAGCACTAAACTTTTACAGCTAGAGCCTGTGTTGGATCAGCATTGGCGGAGTATCGTGTCTGAATTGTGCACTGATCTTGATCAATCCAATTTACCGCAGATACAGCAGGTGTTATCGCAAAAAGGAATTCGTTGGGAGTCTTCATCACAGTCGTATCAACTTGATGTGCCGATGAATTTGGGCATGCTGATGAAAGTACTAAAATATGATGTCATGCGTGAGCATGCACAGTATTTGGCAACAAAGCTCGAAGAACTTCGAACATTGACAATGAGTATTCAAATTGCGCATAAATTAGAAGAAAAATTAATCTATATCAATAAAATAGATGCAGAAGAAGATTTTGAATTGCAGCAAAAAAAAAACATATTACATCGGCATTTTATTTTAAATGCCGCACAAATCATTCGTGAAATGGATTTGCTTGCGCCGAGTGATGCACGTCAACTCACTGCCCAGCAAGTCAAAATTTTCTTGATCGAAGTTTTTTTAAAGTCACATCTATTGGGGCAAGTTTTTGATGCAGCTATCCCGAATTCGTCTTTGATTTGGCAACATCCGATTTTTAAATACTATTTAAAGCGTGAACAAAAAACACGATATTTACAAATCGTACAAACATATGAGTTTATTTATATTTTGTCGCCTGATTTAGATTGGACGACGCAGTATTCAGCAACTCGGTTTTTATCGACAAAGTATAATGACGCCTTAGCAGACGACGTTTTTGATGGGGCAGCTATAGATTTAACTACTGCTTTAGAAAATCAGCAAATAGAACAATTAAAAATTCAAGTCTCAAAGCTAGCATCCATTGCAGGTTTTATACATTTAGATCTACAAAATTTAATGCAGCAATTATATACACGGGTGGATAAGCATCTGCTTTTAATGCTACATGTAGAGGATGCCATTCAATTGGCAACGGTTTTACCAACTTTTGAGCAGCAGTTGAATGCATTGATCTTGAAGCCATTGCATCAGACTGTTCAATATCAACTGAATGAGCAGATACAGCATGATTTTGTCTTTTTTTATAGCATGCAAATATCTCAGAAGCTCATCACGAGTCTAAGAGTCTTGAGTAGTTGCACAAAGTTTGAGGCAAGTTTGGAGTTGAAACGACAGCGACTTCAACTACAGGCTTGGCAGGTACTTTTGTTGAAACGGCGTGCTCAAATTTTTCATGTCCAAAACGAAGATGATTGGGAGTTTCATCATCAGCAGTCACAGCAAATTCATACGGCATTGAAAGCGCTCTTGCAGACGACCGAGGACGAGGATCAACAGCAGATCTTTGCTGCTGAAGCCGTCGTAGAAAATATGGGTACCCATGGCTCGCATGTTGGATTTTCTAAACGCATGACGAAAACAGGGGATTATGAAAGCCTTGAAGCCGATGCTTTAAAAGCGCAGCAACAAAAAAAGCGCCAGACTTATATGCAGGTTTTAATGTTGCTGAAGGAACATGCGTCACAGCTCGTCAATCTCGATTTTGAGCCATGTGAAAATGCCTTAAAGGTGCAGTCTTTTAGTGATCGGAGATATTTTGCGATTAGTGCTGGAGAGAATGGTTTAAATGCACTACCGAAAATATTAGAGCTGAGTGTCAATTTCTTTGAGTTTAATCTGGAAAATTTTGCTGAGAATCTGAAGAATTAACTGAATTTTAAATATTGATCTGACTTCAAAAATCCATTGTTTTGCCCAAAATAAAAAAACACCACAATTTGAAAAATATAAATATTCGTGCATCTTTGAGCTAAATGTGCTGAGATCTGGTTGATAAAACTACATTTGAAATTTTGTGACAAAAATCTGCGAAAAAGCCGGTTTTTCAACTTTCGGCTATAAAATCATAATACTAATCATGATTATTTTGAAAATTGATAGTGAATATATAACAAAATAACCTTGTCGAAATCTGCTTTTAGATTCATTAATTTTCAGTTTTCCATTACAATTGTGGGGTTTTGAAATTTATGCTTAGATTTACAATTAATTAGAGGACGTATCTGTGAGCAAAGACACTATCGTTGCCCTACATGCAGAGCACCAAGGTCGCTGGAAAAACCGTGAAGAAATCGCGGAACGTATGATTGCCCTAGTGGGTCAGTTATATCGTGAAAAAAACATCGTAGCTACAGTATACGGTCGTTCTTTAATTAACCGTTCGGTTATCCAAATTCTTAAAGCGCATCGTCGTACTCGCGTACTTGACGTTGAACTTTCAGTTGTGAACACTTTCCCAATTCTTGAAGCTTTGGCAAAAATCGAAAACATCGGTACTGCTGAAATTGATCTTGGCAAACTTGCTGTTGAGTTCAAAGAAAAAGGCGGTGATGTTGACGCATTCGTTGCTGACGCTGTGAAATCACTTGAAGGCAATGCAACTAACGTTGAAAACCGTGATGTTGTTCTTTACGGTTTCGGTCGTATTGGTCGTATCCTTGCACGTTTGATGATCAGCCAATCTGGTCTAGGTCGTGGCCTTAACCTTAAAGCAATCGTTGTTCGTAAATCATCTGACGGTGACTTAGAAAAACGTGCGTCTTTGTTACGTCGTGACTCTATTCATGGTCCATTCGCAGGTACGATTTCTGTTGATGAAGAAAACGAAGCAATCATTGCTAACGGTAACTTCATCAAAGTGATCTATGCGTCTAACCCATCTGAAGTTGATTACACTGCTTACGGTATTAACAATGCACTTGTAATCGATAACACAGGTAAATGGCGTGATTCTGAAGGTCTTGCACAGCACCTTAAATGCGCTGGCGCTGCACGTGTAATTCTAACTGCACCTGGTAAAGGTGACATGAAGAACGTTGTATACGGTGTGAACCAAGCTGACATCCTTGATGAAGATACAATCATCTCTGCTGCAAGCTGTACAACAAACGCGATCACACCAACACTTAAAGTGTTAAATGACAAGTACACAGTGATTAATGGTCACGTTGAAACAGTTCACTCGTTCACAAACGACCAAAACTTGATCGACAACTACCATAAAGCTGACCGTCGTGGCCGTGCTGCAACATTGAACATGGTTATTACTGAAACAGGTGCTGCTAAAGCTGTTGCTAAAGCACTTCCTGCTCTTCAAGGTAAATTGACTGGTAACTCAGTACGTGTACCTACTCCAAACGTATCTCTTGCAATTTTGAACCTTACTTTGGGTCAAGATGTTGACCGTGAAGAAGTGAATGAATACATTCGCCAAATTTCAATCAACTCTAACCTTCAAGGTCAAATCGGTTATACAAACTCAACTGAAGTTGTATCGTCTGACTTTATCGGGTCACGTACTGCTGGTGTGTTTGACGCTCAAGCGACAATCGCTTCTGGTAACCGTTTAACTGCTTATGTTTGGTACGATAACGAAGTGGGTTATAGCTGCCAAGTATTGCGTATTGCTGAGCAAATGGGCGGCGTAAGCTATCCAAAAATTCCTGCTGAAACGAATGCATAATTTGTGAAAGCTAAAAAAGAGCCTCATTTGAGGCTCTTTTTTATTGTGGAAAATAAAGTTGGCCAATCAGCTTAATAAAATCATATACATTAATTGATGGAAAATTCACCTTGATACGCTCATATGAATCTGTTAGCTTACAAATGGTAAGTACATTAAAAATAGTAAGTAATAACTAAAAACCGTGATCAAGAAAGGAACTCTTCAATGACCAAGTATGCAATCAGTCCATTGTTGGGACAGGTGCTATCTAATGAATGCCCATCCCGTGAAATACTGGAACATCTCACCAATAAATGGTCAGTGCTAGTATTGCGCTGTTTAAGTGAAGGTGTACATCGCTTTAGTGAGCTGAAACAGCGAATTGAAGGGGTCAGTGAAAAAATGCTGGCGCAAACCTTAAAAATGCTGGAGCAAGATGGTTTTATTTTAAGAACGGTGTATCCGGTTGTGCCACCCAAAGTGGAATATCAATTGACCATTACCGGTTCGCAAGCAGCAGAAAAAATAAACTATTTGATTGGCTGGGTAGAGCGCAGTTTGCCAGAGATTTTGGAAAATAAAGAGCGTGTTACTAAATAAAAATTAAATTGCTTTTGGGGAAGCAATAGATGAAAAAATCAGAAAATTTGATTGCGACAGTGTTAGCAGTCTACGCAATTATCTTAACCTTATGCATCGCTATTTATGCAATTTTTAAAAGTTTAGAAGTTGATATTACTTTAGCGACAAATCTTTTGCTTTGGTCGGCGGGGATATTTGCTCCAATAGCGGTCTTAATGACTTACACGAATTGGCGAGAGCAAAAAGGCAGTGAATTAATTGCTGCTCAATCTAAAGATTTAATAATTTATTTAAAGGAATATAAAGCTCAAACTAATAAGCTTCTGGCGCTTGTACTTAATAACTATTTAAATGAATTAGATAATGAAATGATAAAAAAATTTTTAGGTCCTAAAATCGAGCCATGTGAAATCAGAAGGATATGGGGTTCTTTAAGTCCCCTAAGGCAAAATATAAATGATGCTTTGAGTTTTATAAATTTTAATCAAGATAATAAAAAATTAGGAAAACTGATCGACGAATATCGTGAGCTTGCTAGCAAAATTGACTCGCATATATATGGAATAAATAATGAGGAAATCTATCATCAGTTTTTTAGGATAGCATTTTCTGAAAAACTTGATGAATTGATTGAGGAGATGTACGAATATGCGTTATATCGAAAAACATTAAATTTTTAATTAGTAATGAGAAAAGGAATAAACCATTCGATTTATTCCTCATAAAACACTTAATTTTTAACCATCTTATTAAAATCCCACCGATCAATCAGTAAAATTCCAATCGAAAAAACCAAAGCTAGAATCACACAACCCATCCAACCAAAATGCTGCCAGGCATATACTGCACCGAGTGAACCTATAGCTGCACCAGTAAAGTAAATCGTCATATACACCGCATTAATTCGCGAACGGGATTTAAGATCAATCCGATAGACCAAATTTTGATTGAGCACGTGAAATGCTGTTAAACCAAAATATGCCATGAGTACGCCAATCGCATAAATCACGATATTTTGCTGGGCAAAAAATAGAGGGATAGTTGAGAAAAACATCAAAGCAATACAGAGTTTTGCTACAAAGTTTTCTCTACCTTGTCCCACAATTTTACCCGACCAACTTGATGAATAAATCCCGATCACACCAAGCAAGCCAAACAGACCAATTTCAAAATCAGTAAAGTAATATGGCGCACTGCCTAAGACAAAAGTCATAGAGGTAAAAATCATCGACAAAATACCAAAACCCAAAGCACCAGCACAGGCACGACGAATCAGATGTGGATTATTTTGAGCAATGATAAACAACGAGCGGTAAATTCCTATCATTGTTAAACCTGCTTGCGGCGTCGTGTTCGGAAGTTTTTTCCACATGATCATCGCAAAACCTAAAGTGATGATACCACTGGTGAAATACACAGCATTCCAGGACCAATAGGTCGATACAAAGCCTGCAAATGTTCGCGATAAAATGATGCCCATGACCAAGCCGCTCATGAGTTTACCTACAGTGGCTGCGCTGGATTCGGGTGGGCTAATACTCGATGCAAAAGGAATTAGGACTTGTGCCGAAATTGCGCCAAACGTCGCACAAAGGGTAAATAGATACAGCGTGCTTAAGTTGCTACTTAACGATAATAAAATCTGAGAAAGAGCAGCAAAGACCATTAAGCTAACAATGAGTTTGCGCTTATTTAAAAAGTCACCTAGTGGGACCAAGAGCATTAAACCTAAAACATAGCCAATTTGTGCAATCACTACAGTCAAACCAGCTTCACTGGTGCTAATGCCTAAACCTTTTTCAATCGAATAGATAAGCGGTTGATTAAAATATGCTGATCCTGCGCATAGACCACAAGCAAGTGCCATCAATAAAACAAATTGTGATGACAATGGACTGATAGTATTCCTTTCCTTAGGATTTGACATAACAAAAACTCTGATTGCAAGAATTGCACTATATGAAGATGTTACGACAAGCAGAAATAACAAAAAACAACCAACTTAGCGTTGCGAGCTATATGTACATCAGACGATCAATTCAAGCTGGATTGTACTTTTAAAATTTTGATACAAGCTCAAAAAAAATCTGCTTGAAATGCATGATCTTCATGGAATAGTGAATAAATATAGTCGAGAAATTCTTTAAAATATGGCAGAATAAGCGGTTTTAAAGTTTTTAGAGGATTGGCAAATATGCGCTTTGTTGATGAAGCAGTCATTACCGTAGAGGCTGGCGACGGTGGCAATGGCGTAGCCAGTTTTCGCCGTGAAAAATTCGTACCATTTGGTGGTCCAGATGGTGGTGATGGTGGTCGTGGCGGTAACGTATACGTTCAAGCCGACAACGACACAAGTACCCTAGTAGATTATCGTTATACACGTAAATTCCGTGCAGAACGTGCTAAAAATGGTCGTGGAGCGAACTGCTCAGGCCGTGGCGGTGAAGATACCGTATTGCTCGTTCCAGTGGGCACAACAATTGTAGATACAGAATCTGGCGATATCATCGGCGACTTAGTGGCTGACGGTCAGCGTGTGTTAGTGGCAGCAGGTGGTGAAGGTGGTTTGGGTAATACTCACTTCAAATCTTCAACCAACCGTTCTCCACGTAAATGTACACACGGCTCAAAAGGCGAATATCGTGAAATTCGTCTTGAATTAAAAGTACTCGCAGACGTTGGTTTGTTGGGTATGCCAAATGCAGGTAAATCAACCTTTATCCGTGCAGTTTCAGCAGCAAAACCAAAAGTTGCAGATTATCCATTTACCACTATGGTGCCAAACCTAGGTGTGGTTGATGCCGATAGTCACCGCTCATTTGTAATGGCGGATATTCCGGGTCTAATCGAAGGTGCTGCAGAAGGTGCAGGTCTAGGTATTCGATTCCTGAAACACTTGGCACGTACACGTATTTTATTACACATCGTAGATGTTCAACCGATTGATGGTTCTGACCCTGCGTACAATGCAAAAGCAATTTTGGAAGAGTTGAAAAAATTCTCCCCAACGCTTTCAAAATTACCTGTTGTATTGGTACTCAATAAAGTAGACCAATTGGCGGCTGAAACGCGTGATGAATGGTGTGATCACATTCTCGAAGAGTTGCAGTGGAAAGGCCCTGTATTCAAAACTTCAGGTTTAACATTTGAAGGTACTAAAGACGTTGTGTACTACCTGATGGATCAAATTGAAGAACAGCGCGAACGAGAAACTGAAGATCCTGAATATGCTGCAGAAGTTAAAGCGTTCCGTGATCAGCTTGAAGTTGAAACACGTGAGCAAACGCTTGCTGCGAAAGAAGCATATCGTGAAATGCGTCGTCAACAACGTCTGGCAGGTCAAGGTGAAGACTTTGATGATGAATTTGAAGACGGTGATGATGAGGCAGAATCGTACTACGTACGTTAATTGCTGAATAAGTGTCAAAGCAAACAAGTCTGAGGACAAGATGATAGAAGTGGTAGATGGGCAACGTCAGCTCAAGGGTTGTAAACGTATCGTTGTTAAAATCGGATCATCACTACTCACAGCAAACGGAAAAGGGTTAGATCTGGATGCAATCTCGCATTGGGCGGGACAAATTGCAGAACTACACAATGCAGGGCACGAGATCATTCTTGTGTCTTCCGGTGCTGTGGCTGAAGGGATGGTTCGAATGAATCTGGACAGCCGACCCACAGATCTACCCAGTCTTCAGGCTTGCGCAGCCATTGGACAAATGGGTTTAATACATACTTGGTCAAGCGTTTTAGAACAATGTTCTATTCGTACAGCTCAAGTTTTATTAACCCATGATGATTTGGCTGACCGTCGTCGTTATTTAAACTCTTGTGATGCCTTGCAGCATTTGATTGATTGGCGTGTGATTCCTGTGATCAATGAAAATGACACAGTGTCGACTGACGAAATCCGCTTTGGCGATAACGATACTTTGGCTGCGATGGTGGCTGGACAGGTTCATGCAGACCTTTTGGTGATTCTAACTGACCAAGAAGGCATGTTTGACTCAGACCCTCGTTCCAATCCAGATGCAAAACTGTTTCATACAGTACGTGCAATGGATGAATCATTATTCGATATGGCTGGCGGCGGCGGTAAATTCGGTCGTGGTGGTATGTTGACCAAAGTTCGTGCGGCACGTTTGGCAGCCAAGTCCGGTTGTCCAACAGTCATTGCGAGCGGTGATAGCGACAATGTGCTTTCACGTGTGATGGCAGGTGAATTACTCGGTACCTTATTCATTACGGACAATGATCGTGTGACAGCCCATCAACAATGGTTAGCTGCACATTTACAAACAGCGGGTCGTTTAGTAATTGATGATGGCGCAGTCAAAGCCATTCGTGATAATCACCGCAGTTTATTACCTGTCGGTGTGAAAGCTGTTGAAGGGCATTTCGAACGTGGTGATGTGGTGGAATGTGTCGATACACAAGGTCATCGTGTTGCCGTAGGTCGTGTAAACTTCAGTTCACGTTCGGCCGAAATCGTCAAAGGTTTGGCCTCAGATAAAGTTCATCAAGTTTTAGGGGAAGCCCGATCACTTGAAATGATCCATCGCAATCATATGGCAATATATTAGCAAAAACCTACCATAACCTAACATAACGTGAAGGCTTGATTCTGTAAGGGATTGAGCCTTTTTCTTGTGTGGTGCAATAACATACAATAAACTACGATGGGAGGTTAAACGGAGGTTAAATGGGAGGTTAAAAAAATTAATCGCCATAAATTCTAAAGCCTCTTAATTGTATGAATTATTGAGGAAATAATAATGCTGTCTAAATTGCAAATTGATGCTATTAAGCCAACCTCCAAGCTACAGAAAATTAATGATAGTGAGATGCTGTATTTATTCGTATCCCCGACAGGTCGTAAAACTTGGAAAGTGCTTTATACGCTTGATGGGAAAAAGAACACAATCACACTGGGAGAGTATCCAAAGGTACTCAATGCTAAAGATGCACGTTTAAGACGTGACGAGATAAAAAAACAAGTATCAGAGGGCATTAACCCGACTGAGCAAAAACGACAAGAAAAGATTAAAGATTTATCAGAGATGAGTTTTGCCGACCTGATCCAGCTTTATGCTGAAAAAGTCACACCACACAAAAGGGGCGGACGTGTGGAAACCGTTATTTTGAGTAGCTATATAAAATCATTTCCCCGATTGATGAAGAAACCAGTAAACCAACTAGGACAGCTAGACATGATTCAATTTAGGGATGAGCGATTAAAAAAGGTAAAGAGTGCGACAGTAGCTAGGGATTTGGGCTTATTAAGTGCTGTATTCAAGTATGCACGACAAGAACTAAGAATTATGAGCAGCTCCCCATTGGACGACATAGCCAAGCCAAAGCAGTCACCTAGTAGAAATAGACGTATTTCACAAGATGAGATAGACCAAATTTTGCAGGCATTCAAATATGATGGACGTTCCCAGCCAATCACTAAGAAACAACAAACAGCATGGGCGTTTTTATTTGCTATTGAAACAGCAATGAGGGCAAGTGAGATAACAGGCTTAAAGTGGGCGGACGTTTACGACAAGCATGTCGAGCTGGAGCTCACAAAGAACGGCGCAGCTAGAAAAGTGCCTTTATCCAAGCGAGCTATTGAGCTTCTAAGTTATATGCGAGGAATAGACGAAACCGATGTATGCACTCTTAAAAATAAGGTGGCTGATGGTGAAGTGGGTAGAGGTGCATTGTCAGCATATTTTAACCAAGTGGTGAAAGGTAAATTAAAAATTAATGATTTAACTTTTCACGATACCCGACATGAAGCCATTTCACGCATGGTTAAAAATGCCAAGCTCCCAGTAGAGGTACTGGCAAAAATTACAGGCCATAAAACCATAAGCATTTTAATTAATACCTACTATAACCCCGACATTGAAGAACTAGCCAACCATCTACACAAGGAAGATGACCCCGATATTATCTTGTTTAAAAAGTCTGTTTGAGTACGACAAGCTAGGACGTTCAATAACTAGCAATTACTTAATTATTTGATATATTGATTCAGCTAGGTATAGGAGGCATCCGACAAGCAAGTACCCAACTTGTTTACCTAGCTACTTTTTGGGGGGTGCTGTGGGAGGCAATATGTTGGTTATTCACGAGAAAATAACGGTTGAAGATGCTTTAAATTTTGAGGGTGATAATTTTATATTTTTCAAACAGATTTTTTCAAGAGTATGCGAGCTTTGTAGTCGAGATATTGATGATACTGCAAACCTTAAAAAAAACTACGAAGAACAACTAAAGAAAGAGTTAGTCAGGGGCAGAACTGGAGCTATTGTCGATATTATTAGGGATATAAAAGATGAGCCGAGGCTAGATAAGCGTAAGGCTCAGATGATTTATTTTAGTGCAATTTACACTCTTGATAATGCCTTTGCGTATTGTTGGTCTGTGAATATGAGAGAAACAAATTCTCTTAGTAAACTTATTTTTGATAAATCTAATAGTGCTAGCTTAGAAGCAACATCCCTTAGCACTATGCTTAGTAGTTTAAATACATTAGAGGATATAACCTCAAATCATTTTACAGGTGAAGTAACACGTCATTTTGTAGATAAAGCGATAAAAAAAGCCATCAAGCAAGAAAGAGAGCCTCAAAGTAAAGGTGGAAAGGTCAGAGCAGAAAACTATAAGCAAAATAATGAGCTAGCCTTTAAACACATAGAGGAATTATGGGATACAGGACAATGGGCAAAAGCCTCTAAATGTGCAGAGGATATTTTTAATTTGAAAGAAATTGAACTACCCTACACAACTGTATACAACCATTTAAGAAGCTATATAAAATCAAAAAAATGATTTTTGCTAGCAGATATTAAAAACAGCCACTACATATCAAAGTTCACTAGCACACTGATATTAATATAATAAAATCAAAAACATACTAGCACCCAAGCAATAACGCTTTATGAATTGCAAGGGTGCAATATGCTATACACAGAACAATATGCTCGTATTAAACAATTAGCGAGCGCACCATCTACCCCCGAAAAAATCTACACAGTAAAGACAGGCGAAAATGCAGGCATGAAACGCAAAGTTAATGCCAAGCCTGAGCGTGTCGGATTACTCCCAGTCAGTGAAAAAACAATTTGGACTTGGGTCAAGCAAGGGAAATTTCCGCAACCTCTTAAAATCAGTGGCAACGTCACTGTATGGCGTATGTCTGAGGTGCAGGCATGGATTGAAGAACAAGCCACCATTGCAACGATGGAGGCTTAATCAATGAATAACACCCAATTAAAACAAGTCCTAGCACACCTCAAGCAAGGAAAAACTATTTCACAAGCCGAGGCCATTGACCTTTTTAACTGCTACCGCCTGAGCGCAATTATTCAGCGTTTACGGTGTGCAGGCTATGACATTGCGACCCATAACGAGCGCAATAAGTCAGGCATTGGCCGACATGCACGTTATGAGCTTATGAAAGAGGTGGCAGCATGAACCCATCTATTTTTAATTTCAATGAACACGGCGTTCGGATTGTCTTAGATGACAGTAAAGAACCGTGGTTTTGTTTGACTGATGTTTATAAATCTTTAGACATAAGCCGTACATCACGACTATTTCGAGAGTTAGATGCAAAGGGTGTGGCGGATTGCCACATCCTCACAAATGGCGGTACTCAAAAGCTCAAGTTTATTAATGAGCCGAATCTATACCGCATTATTTTCCGATCCAATAAAAAAGAAGCGTTGAATTTCCAAAACTGGGTATTTTCTGAGGTACTGCCAAGCATCCGCAAGACTGGGAGTTATTCAGCAAGACAGACAGCCTATGAAGAATTAAACCGCCTATGTATGCAGGAAAAGACCCAAAAGGCTAAAGGTTCATTTCATGGCACTGGATTAGTGAACCATCGTTATTCAATGCGAGATTTAAACCTAAGAATTACAACATGCAAAGCAAATTTACAGCTTACTTTTGAGGGGGTAGACAATGAATAAACATGTACACCCTGAGTTTTTCAAAGCCTTCGACCACTACAAAGCAATGCTGGCCCAGTATGGGGAACACCACCCCATCACAGAGCAGGCCCTCATTTTGACTATGCACTACACGCCTGAGTATATCAAAGAGGAAATGCACCAAAAGGCGAAGGAATTAAACCTATTGCCACCGCCAAGCGGTTACACGGATGACGGCGAACCCATGTACCGCCTAGAGGACATTGCAAAGCATTTCGGCATTTCGTTTGAAGAAGCAGAACAGCATTTATTGCAGATGATGGATAACCGCCAAAAGGTCGGTTTATCGAATGACGGCGTTTTGATTAATTCAGATATTCATATCAACCGTGTGCAGTGAGGTGAAGGCATGAAAGACATTGTATTAGCTTCATATCGCACTAACACCGATGCAGATATTGAGGCAGATTTAATCGTAAACAATGAGGCTTGTAGTTTTATCGAACTAATCACCGTAGGCGGTGGAGTTCAGGCCATTGATGACGGTATGAAGCAACTTATGCAAAACCCTCAAGCCACTGGCGTTGTGGTGCTGCATGGGGAGAGCTTACAGCAGCTTATTGATGCTTACTTGAAAGGAGCAGAAGCATGAAAAACAAGTTATTCAATATTGCTAACATGCCAAAGTATAGTTATATTAATCGGGCTTTGAGCAAAATCTCAAAGTTAGCTTTGGTCGGCTATGAATATCTAGCGCATACAGTCCGCTTTAAGGGCTTTTTTTGTATGCGTAATATCTCTATGCATTCGCATTTTATGGCGAAGCTGGAGGGGGACACTTTCGAGTGTGCCAGTTACCTAGATTACTGGTCGACCAACCCCCTTCAGCTTTGCCACCTTAATTACTTGGTCGTAATTGGCAGAGCTTCTAAATCAAATCTAGGAGCGCATTCTCATGCCTAATCAAATCAATAAATCAGCTCAAAACTTTTTAGAAAATGCTCAAGTCATTCTTGAATCACTGGAAGGTACATTGCTTCGCTTATATGTGAGCTATGACCAGCACGATATATCCGATAACAAAGCAAAGGCGATGCTTGAAGTATGCGAAACGCTGGCAAATGCTGCTTTAGAAGATATTGAAAGTGCGAGCGCAAAAACAATACTAGACATCTCAATGATTGTTAGCCTTGCTACTGGCATTTTATACACGCTTGAAGAACTGGCGCATTTAAACCTAGCAAAAGGCCATACAGCAGCAGCTATAAACGGATTAACTCTAGTTTGTAGCACATTAAATGAATTGCTAGAAACTGCGGTGAATTATGTGATGAAAGGGGGTGCGAAATGAACAAGCAGACTTCAAAACTAGCTTGGCACTACACCACTGGCACGAAGTTCAAGCAGATTGTAGAAAGTGGCTACCTAGACCCTAAAAAGACAGTTACACCACCGAACGAAAAACCTATTTTATGGTTCTCTAAGCACCAGCATTTTGAGCCAACAGCACAGAAAGCAAAAAGACTGCCAACAGGTCAAATCGAGAACTTAGGCATGATGGGAACGTATGAAATGGGTGGAGGTTTAATCCGTTTCGGCTATCCAATTGCAAAGCTAACCGAATATAAAAAGCTATGCAGACAAGCAGGCATTGCCATGTTCGATGTATTGTCACTTGAACGAGTTGGATTGTCGCAAGGGGCAAAACCTACCGACTGGATGGGAACTCTAAAGAAAATTGATATTCAGGATTGCATCATAGAAGTGTTTAGCGGTGATGCTTGGGTGAATGTGAAAGGGGGTGAAGTATGAATGCAAAAATCACTCTTAACGCTCCCTTAGTGGTCAGCACTGATCCAGTGACAGGCAATATAACTGAATTTCATTCGATTGAAGATTTTACGACAGGCTGTATTGATGAGCGCAATCTTAAAGTTAAGCCTGAGAGCTATATTTATTCTGAATTGCCGAATTATAACTGTGAAGAATGCACAGTACTGCCTTATGTGAATCCTGAGCAATTGAGCGAAATTGTAGGCTATGCAGTCAAAGGCATTGCCAAAAAATACGACACGGATCAGACACCCCACAAAGAAATTGATTCTAAAGAAGTATCTTTTTTGATAGGCAAAGCTGGAGTATTCGCAAGCAACACAAATAATAAATATATGCCGTATGTTCTAGGTACAGACAATATAAATTTATTTGTGAAACTTGCTAAGGCTGGCGAATCGGTTGTACTTCATAACGATATTGATGAAGCGTATCAGATTATAAACAACGGTATGCCTGAAACAATATTTAGAATGATGGTGGGCTTTAATCTATCTGAACAGAATCAGGATTTATTTGTTCAGGTGAATGATAGTTTTAAAACACTTCCACCAAATCAGATAAAGCAATTTTTCCTTGATAAAAAACAGCAGATCGAAAAATCAATCGAATCTGATTTACTTATACAGCCTCATGCCGAGGGCGAACCAAACCAAGATGCAACCCCTCAAGATTGGGGCGAGTTATTGCCGTTATCTCAATCAGAAACCGTTTTAAATCCTTATCCGATACATGCGTTGCCACCACTGGCACAGGAGGCAGTAAGGGCTATTTCTGAGCATGTGCAATCACCAATTGCCATGACTGCTCAGTGTGTTATTGGTGCTATGTCGCATATTGCACAGGCCCAAGTTAATGCTCCCCATCCATTTAATGCACACGGCGAGCCATGCAGTTTATTTTTGCTTACAGAGGGGCAAAGTGGCAGCCGCAAGAGTACAAGCCGAAACCTAGCAGATCAGGCCATTATTAAGCATGAACGCAAACAGTACGAGGCATACAGGCAAGAGCTGGAGCAATGGAAAAGCGGACAGGCTGGATTACCTAAAAAAGACCGTGAGGCATATTGTGCAGAGAATCCACCACCTAACGACCCTAGCACCCTATACAGCGATATAACCCTTGAATCTATTGCAGGGCTTTTCATTGACGGCGTTTTAAGTAATGCGTCCATTGCCAGTGATGAAGCAGGGCAATTTTTCGGCGGTCATAGCATGAAAGCCGATACACGTAACCAAGCACTAGGAGGCTATGCAAAGTTATTTGATGATGGTTTTGTGGAACGTACCCGATCCAAGTCTAATTTGAACGGCAGTGGCCGAGCTTATGACGTTAGATTGACGTTTAATTTACAGGGACAGCATGAAGTTCTAGCAGAAGCATTAAAAGACCCAGTGCTAAGGGGACAAGGCTTTTTACCTAGATTCATTCTAACCATCCCTGAAAATCTAGCAGGCACACGCCTACAAGATGCAATCTATAGAAATAAGAATGCAAGCACTGACCATAGACTTATAGCCTACTGGACACGTTGCGAATATCTACTTGATGACTGCCCTCAAGTGAAAGCCGAGCATGAATTACATAATGGGCGATATGTTCTGCCTATGAATGACGAGGCAAGGGAGATAGATGCAGCGTTCTATAATATGTTTGAAGAATTACAGGGCAAAGGGAAACGCTACGAATACCTACAAGCGTTCGCTAGTCGTGCCAGTCAATTAGCACGCCGTCTAGCTACTGTGTTCGCTTATTTTGAGGGCTTACAGTGGATTGATGCCAAAACCCTAAAGGGAGCTTGTGAGGTTGTTAAACATTCATTAAATGAGTGGGCGATGTATGCAGAAATTGAGGTTAAAGCGGAAAGTGATGCTGAAAAGTTGATTAAGTGGATTGCCAAAAAGTGCAATGACCAAAAGACCGACCGCATAGCGTACTCAAATGTTCAAACTTCATGCCCTAGACCCATGCAAAAGAATAAAAACCTTTTGGAAATGGTTATTCAGCAACTAGAAGATTCACACTATATCAAGATCGAATCTATAGGGCGCACAAGGTACGTTGTAATTCACCCTTTTTTAGTAGAATCGTGACTAAGTGACTAAATGGGCCTGAAAGCCTTACAGCACAAGGCTTTTCACTTAGCAGTCATGGTTTGACTAAGTGACTAAGTGACTAAATGGAATTAATCATTTAATTTTTTAGTTTAGTCATTTAGTCATAGCGGTTTTAGGTGACTGCTAAACAGAGAGCCTTATATATCAATAGTTACAGGGCTATTTAGTCATTTAGTCAGACTTTTGAAGAAAAATATATAAATTGAGAATTGAACAATGCCAAACGTAAACAAAGCAACTGTGATGGGTGTATTAGGCCGTGACCCTGAAACTAAACAATTTCCCAACGGTGGCAGCATTACTACATTCAGCGTTGCAACTTCCGAATTTTGGAAAGACAAGACCACAGGCGAGCGCAAAGAAGCGACTGAGTGGCACAGAATCACCACTAACAACCGATTAGCCGAGATTGCTAGCAAGTACCTCAAGAAGGGCAGCAAGGTTTATATCGAGGGCAGCTTGCGTACAAGGAAGTGGAAAGACAATAAAGGAGCGGATCGGGAAGTAACCGAGATTCGAGCCGATGAACTGCAATTGCTGTGATGCTAGATAACTCGGTATTAATTGATAGCTCCCTAAATATGGGGAGCTTTTTTATTGGATAAAACGCTTCTTTCATAGGGTGAGTTTTGCAAAATCATTTCTTTCATAGGATTGTTTCGCAAATGATGCTTTAGATCGGCACGGTTTATCGCAAAAATAAGGTAAACCCATTTTGTGCAACTACGTGCAACAAACATTCTCTTTTTTATAGAGTGCAAGTGTGATTGTTCTATCAATAATTTATTGTTTTCTAAGGTGAGCGCAAAATTGCGTTGGCTAACCAGTGGGGGGAGTTCATAACTTATGGACTGGCCCAAAGCGGATACCGCAGCCAATCGCACGTATAAAAAAATTTCTGTTTTGTTAAAAAGTTAACTTTTTGTTAACTGCTACGGCGTTCTAAATGTCAGGTTTTGTCAGGTTGTGAACTTAGGATTACTTAGGATTTATGCAGTCTGCAACCATAGGTTTTGATAGGTTCTGACTAACATTTACTAACAGGTGCAGCGTTTTAAATAACAGGTTTTGACAGGTTATCAATGTTAAGTTTTGACAAGTCCGAGCAGTAAGTGAAAAGCAGTATTTTGTAGTAGTACGGGCCGTAATCTAACCGTCCTGATTTCAGGTTTTATCAGGTTCAAACCATAACAATTGATAACAGGCAGCACCGCAAAGGATGCCGTAATCATGCCGTAATGAAAGTGAGGTTTTGTGAGGTTCAAAGCGTTTGAGCATCTTTGAATATAAGGTTTTATAAGGTTTTGTATTTTTGAAACTGAAGTTTTCTATAGTAGGACGGCGCAAAATTGCGCTCAGTGAATACCGTTTCTCACTTTTGAGTTTTGCTTTTAAAACATGGATTTAGCCAACGCAATTTTGTATTTCGCAACAACTACGCGCGCGAGTACCTTAAAGATACTCACAAAGGATAGGGTTCTAAATCTGACCCTACCTGAGCCACAAATAAGGGGAGCAGCTTTAAATACTCTATTCCGCTCCATCAAAAAAGAGGAGGCGAACAAAATAATTTATTGTTCAAAATAGGGGGGTACAGAACACGATTGGAGGTTAAGTGGGAGGTTAAATATTTTGACCTTATAAAATAATATAATTAAAACAGTATCTTATGAGCTTTATATATCGCAATCATATGTCGATTTACTAAATTGAAAATCAAAATCCTGCTTCCGAGCGGGATTTTTTATGGCATGCCATTTGAATATAACGATAAAAATAGAAATAAGAGGAAAAGAAGATGAGCGAAATTCAATATTTAAACATTCAAGATCTAAAAGATGAGCAGGCTCAACTGTGTGAATTATTGGCACAATGTGTGCAAGATGGTGCATCACTGGGTTTTTTAACTAAAGAATCTAAGTCGCACTATGATGAATATTGGTCTGCTGTGGCAAAGGATATTCAAAAGCATAAAACCTTTTTGTGGGCGGCGCTACAAAGCGGTGAAATTGTGGGCACAGTACAATTGGTTCGTGCCACCAAAGCCAATGCACTGCATCGTGCTGAGATTGAAAAACTTATGGTGCATCCAAAGGTACGTCAGCGAGGCATTGCTCACCAACTATTAACACTTGCAGAAGATCAAGCAAAACACTTGAACTTGAAATTACTCGTACTTGATACCCGTACAGGCGATGTCGCTGAAAAGCTGTATGAAAAATTTAACTTTATAAAAGCCGGGATCATTCCGCAATTTACATTGAGCCATACGGGTACATTAGATTCAACGACATTATTTTATAAATTATTGGTTTAAGTTAAAGTTGATGAAATTTTTAGACCAAAACTCCTGCACAGATGCAGGAGTTTTTTCATTAAAGGTTCTTTTGATTAACCCGTTTAGAGAGTTCTTCCGCACTTTCAACTCGTTCAGAATAACGATCTGTGAGGTAGGCAGATTGACCACGTGTGAGTAGGGTAAATTTATATAATTCCTCCATCACATCGACAATGCGAATGTAATAGGAAGATGGTTTCATGCGATCATTTTCATCAAATTCTAAAAATGCTTTCGCAACGGAAGATTGATTTGGAATCGTGATCATCCGCATCCAACGCCCAAGGATTCGCATTTGGTTAACAGCATTAAAAGATTGCGAACCACCACTGACTTGCATTAACGCCAGCGTTTTACCTTGAGTAGCACGAATGGCACCTGCGGCTAAAGGAATCCAATCAATTTGTGCTTTTAAGATAGAACTCATCGCGCACCATGTCGTTCTGGCGAACACCAAACCATGCCTTCAGACCATGTAAGCAATTTATGTAATTCCTGAACTTTGGGATGTGAGGTTTCAGCATCTTCAGGCAGAGGAAGACCTTTAGGATGAAAGATTTTGACTTCTGCACCAAAATGTTCAAGGATTCGACCCGCCTCCAATACCGTTAAGCGGCTAAATGAGCGTTCACGGTTGGAGCCATATAGCAGCAGAATGCGTGGCGGATGTTCAAGTGCTTTAGCTTGAACTTGTTCAAAACGCGGTGTTTCAAGTAGATCTAGTTGAATATTGGGGAGCTTCATTTTAGTTCTCTTTATACCATTTGCGTTTTAACCATAGCGATACACTCACTAATGCAATAAGCACAGGCACTTCAACCAATGGGCCAATAATCGTGGTAAATGCAATCGGAGATGCAATGCCAAAGGTCGCGATGGCAACAGCGAGGGCAAGTTCAAAATTATTACCTGCTGCGGTAAAGGATATGGCAGTGGTTTTGGCGTAGTTATTGCCCATCCATTTGCTCATCAAAAAGCTAATGAAAAACATCACCACAAAGTAGATTGTGAGGGGAATGGCAATACGCAGTACATCCATCGGAAGGCTCACGACATCTGCACCTTTGAGGCTAAACATCACCACAATAGTAAAGAGTAATGCGATTAAACTGATGGGGCTGATTTTGGGTATAAATTGATTTTTATACCAATCCAGACCTTTTTGTTTTACCAATATGGCACGCGTCAGGAAACCGAGTAGGAAGGGAATACCTAAATACACCAATACTGCATGTGTGATGGTCCAAAAGCTGACTTGGATCACTTGCGCTTCTATACCAAAATAAGGCGGTAAAAAACTCAAAAAGAACCATGCGTAGGTACTAAAAAATGCAATTTGGAAAATACTGTTAAATGCCACTAAAGCCGTAACGTATTGGTTGTCCCCACAAGCTAAATCATTCCAAACCAAAACCATCGCAATACAACGTGCTAAACCAATCAGAATCAAACCGGTCATGTATTCAGGGTAGTGTTGTAAAAACACGATAGCCAAAATAAACATCAGGCAAGGTGCGATTAACCAGTTTTGAAGTAGTGAAAGGTATAAGGTACGTTTATCTTTAAACACTTCAGGCAGGGCTTTGTAATCCACTTTAGCTAAAGGCGGATACATCATCAGGATTAAACCAATGGCAATCGCAATATTGACATCACCGATATTGAGTTGATTTAAAGCCCTTGAAGCACTTGGAATATACACGCCAATCGCAATGCCTAGCCCCATTGCGATAAAAATCCATAGCGTTAGATTGCGGTCTAGAAATGACAGTTTTGCAGCAGCCATTATTGAATCTCTGAAATTTTTTGGATTTCTTTGTTAAGCTCTTCACGACTTAATTGCTTAAAATCGAGTGCAAATAAAGCATCTAAACGGCGGTTAATATGTGCCACGGTATCAAGAAAAGCTGCAAGTTTGATGTCATCTGCAAGCTCTAAATGGGAAGGATCTTCTAAGCCCCAGTGGGCTTTGATGGCAGAGCCAAAGTAAATTGGGCAAGCTTCTTGAGCAGCAGAACCACAGACGGTAATTACCACATCGGGTTGGTATTGTTCACATGCTGCGATGGATTTACTCGACAAACCCTTAGTCGGTAGATTGAGGTTGTGTAGGGTTTCCAAGGTAAACGGGTGGACTTGTCCTGAAGGTTTACTGCCTGCGCTATAGGCACGGAAACCTTCAGGTGCACGCTTGTTAAACAGTACTTCGGATAAAATGCTGCGGCAGCTATTGCCAGTACATAGAAATAAAAAATTCATAGAGTTTCACACAATGTGGTAGTGCCTTTCGGAGAGTTTAAATCGAGATCTTTAAATCGTTCTTGGTGACGCATGACATCAAGTATTTGTGTACACCAAGTAGGCAGTGCAGGGTGAATGGAGTAATAGACCCATTGACCTTTGCGTTGATCACTCAAAACACTAGATGACCGTAGTAGCGCTAGATGGCGCGAAATTTTGGGTTGGCTTAATTGAAGTGATTCGGTGAGTTCGCAGACGCAGAGTTCACCTTTACAAGCCAACAGCATGATGATGTTCAGACGAGTCTCATCTGCAAGTAATTTGAAAAATTCAGTCTGTTCCATGTTTATCTGTATATATGGATTTTCATATATCTTTACATATGAATATGTGGATGTCCATATATATTATTCAATAAAAATCCCACACTTGGTGGGATCTTTATATTTAGACCAGTTTAAAAGTCGAATGAAGTTTGTAAGAAGAAGGTTCGTGGCTGACCAATATATTTACCATCGGTTGCATCTGATGAACGGGTGAAATACTGTTTGGTTTAAATAAAGATTAGATGGAATTTATAGTTAAAAAACCGCGCTAAAGCACGGTTTTTTAAAATGAATTTAATTATTTGAACTGGATAGAGCCATTTGCACTGACCGTGATTTTAGATTCACCACCTGCCATTTCTTGTTCAGGAATAGCATCGGCACTTGCAGCTTTCATCATCGCCATACGCGGAACTGGCTGACCACCATAATTGCTGGTATTTAAATTAATATTAACTAAGTTGTAGCCTGATTTATTCCATGCCTGAGCGAGCGCTTGGGCACGTTGTTGAAAGTTTTTGGATACTTCAACCATCAGTTCATTTTCAACTTTTTTACGCTGTGCATCTGACACACTAAAGCTGATGGATTGAGTTTGGAAATTTTGTTGTAACTCGCTCACCAATTGGCTAGCTGCTTTAAAGTCTGTACTTTCTAAACGCACTTCGGCACGACCACGCCATTCTTTCAATTTACGACTGTCATTGTCATAAATCGGGTAAGTGCTTTGAGATCCCGTTTCGATTTTTACCGCAGGGTATTTACGGGCTGTGTTCACCGCTTGGGTCATCAATTGGTTGATTTGGGTAGCAAGTTCAGCCGGTTGTTTATTTGATTTTTCAATATATAAAACGGCATGCATTTGGTCGTTTGACACTTGGCGAGTAGCATCCGCCTGAATGTTCACGATGTTGTAATTGAGTGGGGCAGCTGCTTGAGTTGCTGCTGCCAAACCTAGACCGGATGCTAATAAAACAGTGGATAAGATAATTTTACGCATTGTTATGACCTATTCTTCTTTCAGAATGACTAATTTAGCTTATGCTGTTATCTTAAAAGGTGATTATGATGGATTAAAGGAAAATCTGTGGTGGGATTGTAAATCTTTCAAGAAAAATAAATGTAGTGCTTGATGAATATTTATTTAAATAATCAGTGCTTAGTTGTTTAATTAATTGAAGATTACAATAATCATTCATAAGTTGTAAAAAAGCATAAAATAAAAAGGTTTTCTTTGTTTTGTCACACTGTAAGATGATAATTCAAGATATCCATGGAATAGATCTGTTTTTTCTCTAAATTATCTTTTTATTTGATCATAAAAGTGATTTATTTTCTTGAAAAAGTCTGTATCATCCGCCTCCTAGTTAGCCCATACTCAAAGAGCTTTTAAAGCTAACTAGAAACTCATAAAGCACCGAGTCAAAGGACCGCAAGTCACCCGACTTATTTCTTTCAACCCATATCAGAGATGGTAATTCGATATGAGCGTTTCTTCTGTAAACCCTGCCACTAATTCTACTAACGAATACTATTTGACTCGCCAAAGCCAGATGGAATCCAATGTTCGTAGCTATCCGCGTAAACTTCCACTTGCGATAGCAAAAGCTTTAGGTTGTTGGGTTACTGATGTTGAAGGTACAGAGTACCTCGATTGTTTAGCTGGGGCAGGAACATTGGCATTAGGCCATAATCATCCTGCGGTAATTCAAAGTATCCAAGACACACTTGCAAGTGGCCTCCCATTGCATACTTTGGATTTAACAACGCCTTTAAAAGATGCTTTTACTGAAGCACTACTTGAGCAATTACCTGGTGGTAAAGAAGAGTATTGTCTACAGTTCTGTGGTCCGTCTGGTGCAGATGGTACAGAAGCAGCAATTAAGTTAGCAAAAACATACACTGGTCGTAGTTCAGTAATCAGCTTCTCAGGTGGCTACCATGGTATGACTCACGGTTCTTTAGCAATGACAGGTAACTTGTCTGCTAAAAATGCTGTGAACGGCTTAATGCCGGGTGTTCAATTTATGCCGTATCCGCATGAATACCGTTGCCCATTAGGCATAGGTGGTGAAGCGGGTGTAGACGCATTAACGTATTATTTCGAAAACTTCATTGAAGACGTAGAAAGCGGTGTAACGAAACCTGCAGCTGTAATCTTGGAAGCAATCCAAGGCGAAGGCGGTGTAGTGACTGCACCTGTAAAATGGTTAAAGAAAATCCGCGAAGTGACTGAAAAGCACAACATCGTGTTGATTCTTGATGAAGTACAAGCGGGCTTTGCACGTTCAGGTAAAATGTTTGCCTTTGAACATGCAGGTATTGAGCCAGACGTCATTGTAATGTCTAAAGCGGTAGGTGGTAGCTTACCACTTGCAGTATTGGGCATTAAACGTAAGTTTGACGCATGGCAACCAGCGGGTCACACGGGTACATTCCGTGGCAACCAACTTGCTATGGGTACTGGTCTTGCAACAATCAAAACCATCAAAGAGCAAAACTTGGCTCAAAACGCACAAGAGCGTGGTGACTTCTTACAAGCTGAAATTAAAAAATTAGCGGTAGAATTCCCATGTATCGGTAACGTACGTGGCCGTGGTTTGATGATTGGTGTTGAAATTGTTGATGAACGTCAAAAAGCAGATCACATGGGTTCTTTACCGGGTGATTCTCAATTGGCAGCAGCAATTCAAGCAGCATGTTTCAACAATAAATTGTTGTTAGAAAAAGGTGGTCGTAACGGTACAGTCATTCGTTTACTTTGCCCATTGATCATCAATCAAGCTGAATGTGAAGAAGTGATCGTTCGCTTCAAGAAAGCACTTGCTGAAGCACTTGTTGCAACTCGAGGCGCGTAATAATGGTTGATTTTGCAGAACATCGTAAAGCGTTATTCTGCAATGATGCACAATCCATTGCTGACTATCAGTCAGCAATGGATTCAGCTGTAAAAGCTGTATCTGCATGGTTGCAAAATGACAAAATGTACACAGGCGGTAGCATTAAAGAGCTTCGTAGTGCAATTGCATTCAATCCTTCTAAAGAAGGTATGGGTGTACAAAAATCACTAGACCGTATGGTTGAGCTGTTCTTAAACAAAAGCTTAAAAGTACATCACCCACATTCTTTAGCGCATTTACACTGCCCAACAATGGTAACAAGCCAAATCGCTGAAGTGCTGATCAATGCGACTAACCAATCTATGGACTCATGGGATCAAAGTCCTGCAGGTTCATTGATGGAAGTTCAATTGATTGATTGGCTTCGCCAAAAAGTGGGCTACGGTGCAGGTCAAGCAGGTGTATTCACCTCTGGCGGTACACAGTCTAACTTGATGGGTGTGTTACTTGCACGTGATGCGTGCATCGCGAAAAACTGGAAAGACGAAAACGGCAATCCATGGTCTGTTCAGCGTGATGGCGTACCATCTGATGCTATGCGTAACGTCAAAGTGATCTGTTCTGAAAATGCGCACTTCTCTGTGCAAAAGAACATGGCGATGATGGGCATGGGCTTCCAATCTGTCGTGACTGTTCCTGTGAACGATAACGCACAGATGGATGTAGACGCACTTGAGAAAACCATGGCTCATCTTCAAGCTGAAGGTAAGATCGTGGCATGTGTGGTTGCAACTGCGGGTACAACCGATGCAGGTGCGATTGATCCACTGAAAACTGTTCGTGAAATCACCAACAAATATGGCGCGTGGATGCATATCGACGCAGCTTGGGGTGGTGCTTTAATCTTATCGAATGACTACCGTGATATGTTGGATGGTATTGAGCTTTCTGATTCGGTAACGCTTGATTTCCATAAGCATTACTTCCAAACGATTTCATGTGGCGCATTCTTGCTGAAAGATGAAGCGAACTATCGTTTCATGCATTATGAAGCTGAGTACTTAAACTCTGCTTATGATGAAGAGCATGGGGTTCCTAACTTGGTGTCTAAGTCACTACAAACAACTCGCCGTTTTGACGCGTTGAAATTGTGGATGACGGTTGAAGCGCTAGGTGAAGAGCTTTACGGTTCGATGATCGACCACGGTGTAGGTCTAACACGTGATGTTGCAGATTATATCAATGCAACTGATGGTCTAGAAATGCTGGTTGATCCTCAATTTGCATCCGTATTGTTCCGTGTGATCCCTGAAGGTTACCCAGTTGAATTGTTAGATACATTGAACCAAAACGTAGCAGACGAATTGTTTGCACGTGGTGAAGCGAATATTGGTGTAACTAAAGTAGGTCAGGTTCAATCTTTGAAAATGACCACTTTAAGCCCAGTAGCGACTTTAGACAACGTGAAGAATTTGCTTGCTCTGGTGCTTGCAGAAGCGGATCGTATCAAAGGCCCAATCGCTGACGGTACATATACACCTGCAATTGACTAATTGTCATTTTGTAGTTGTAGAAGAAGGGGCTCATTTGAGCTCCTTTTTTTTAAATGAAAAGGCGCTTAATTTATTACATGGCCGCAATTTTTCATTGAGAGATGATAGTTTACTGCGTAGGCAGATTGTTACTTTGAGGGATCAAAGTAACTAAAATCCTTCTCAGGCAAAAGGTACATCCATGTGACCATTACCTTATAGTGACATCCCTGTCTCCAGTCGCGATAGTCATTGATGTTTATCATTTGATGAATGAGATACCACAATATTTATAACCAATATAAGGCTTGTAAAGGAGTTTCCCTCTCCTTGTAGGAGAGGGTTAGGGTGAGGTGAATGCAATACGATATTGATGTTATGCCGCAAACAATGGACTAAAACCTTTTTTACGCAATAATTTGCGGTACATGCTGGAACTGCGGTCCGCTGGAAAATGCGCTTCGATGCTTAAATCCAAAGGCAAATATTCAGGCTTTTGTGATTCAGAGACTAAGCGGTCTTCCTCAAATATTTTCAGGTTAAAGTCGTAAGCATCTTCTACAGGCAGGTCTTTGTCATAGTTACGGCAAATCGGTGCAAATAGACGGGTAGAACGAGCAGTCATCGGTGAAGCCGCATTCATAATCACTTGCTTGCTGTTATTTGGAAAATGAATCGTCAGCGTTGCGGTAAACGGCAGATGAATTTCAAAATGGCGCAGCCATTGAAAGCCATCTTGTCCACGTTGTTCTAAACCAATCGGGTAGCGCCCAACACTGCTCCAGTAATCTGCATGGAATCCTGTTGCAGTTTCAATGGTTTTATAGTCAGGTACTTCTGTATTTTCAGGGTCACCAAAAGTTTCTGGATGTACCCATGCAAAATGCGCGACATCAATAAAGCCTTCAAGCTGCCTGCCTGCGAAGCATTGAAAATCGACCGTTGGGCAAACCAATTGCTGAAACTCGGATTCATCCCAATATGGCATTGCAGGGATATTCGGTGCAGCCTCTTTAGCGGCAGTGAGGGAGCACCAAATTAAGCCATAACGTTCGACAGCTGCATAAGTTCGTAAATTAAAGCGAGGGGAGATCTTGTGATCGGGATGTGCGGGTATACGGTTGCAATGCCCATGTTCACCAAAGCGTAAGCCATGATAGCGGCAGACTACCCCTAGACCATCATTTTTGCCTAAACTTAGCGGTACGCCCCTATGCGGGCAGGCGTCTTTAGCGACAACCAGTTCATTTCCCATTTTATAGATAACGAGCGGCATATCTAAAAGCACAGTGCCATAAGGCTGTTCTGTAATGTCTCTCGATAAAGCAATCGGATACCAATATTCTGCAAGTAAGTGCCAGTCATGTTTTTCAAAAGTCATATGCACAGGCAAGTCCGGATTAAATGTCGCAATGGCTTTACTGGTCATTTTAGGCTCTGTTTTTATGTAAACTCGCATATTGAGCGAACTAAAAATGTAATGAAATTTCAATTATTGGAATACGGAGGAATAAAAAATCGAACATGCAAATCTGCAACATTCAGAAAAGGAGGGGAAATTGAAAAAAGAAAATAAGACAAAAGATGACACGGACATGAATTCTTACGAATAACAAAGTAGAAATAAATAAGACCAATACTTTGAAGAATTTCATTACATATTGAAAAATAAAGAATTATATTTAAATCAATGTGCAATCATCAATTATCATAAAAGCGTCATAAAGATGTAACCTAACTGTCATACTCTAAAATCAAAATGCAGATATCGAAAAAGTACAAGACTTTAAAAACAAAAGTGGCGTACTCCAATAAATGCATCAATTAAGAGAGATGAGAATGCGCTTAAATCATATCGCACTTGCTATGGTACTCACTACTGGGGCAACAGTCGCTACAACTGCAAATGCAGCTCGTGACACGATCCAAATTGCTGGTTCTTCAACTGTACTGCCTTATGCAAGTATTGTTGCAGAAGAATTTGGTAATACATTTCCTCAATTCAAAGCACCTGTCGTAGGTTCAGGTGGTACTTCAGGCGGTTTGAAACAGTTCTGTAACGGTGTTGGCGACAACACAATTGACGTTGCAAATGCCTCACGTCAAATTAAGGATACTGAATTAGCTGCATGTAAAAAAGCAGGTGTTAACCAAATTTTAGAAATCAAAGTTGGTTATGATGGTATCGTATTTGCTTCAAATGCGAAAAAAGCAGCATTTAAACTTCGTCCACAACACGTGTATGCCGCTTTGGCTGCTGAATTACCATCTCAAGGCAAGATGGTTAAAAACCCATATACGCGTTGGAATCAAATTGACCCGACATTACCAAACGAAGCAATCACTTTAGTTATTCCTGCATCAAATCATGGTACACGTGAAGTATTCCAAGAAAAAATGGTAGAAGCAGGTTGTGAGACGTACTCAGCGATCAAAGCTTTAGATAAAGATGCTCAGAAAAAAGCATGCTCAACTTTCCGTAAAGATGGTCGTGTGATTGAAATTGCGGGCGACTATACAGAAACATTGGCACGCTTAAAAACGTCTCCTAATGCAGTAGGTGTATTCGGTCTAGGTTTCTATGACCAAAACCGTGACAAGCTACGTGTAGCAACAGTGAATAATGTAGCGCCGTCTGAGAAGACAATTTTAAATGGTTCATACCCAGTATCTCGTCCATTGTTCTTCTACGTTAAAGGCGAGCACTTAAAATCAATTAAAGGCTTAAAAGAGTTCACAGAATTCTTCTTAAGCAAAAAAGTATCAGGTAAAGGTTCTAAGCTAGAAAAAGCAGGCTTAATTTCAATGTCTGATAAAGAACGCGCTGCAGTTCTTGCAAACTTTAAAGCTGGTAAAGCAGTTAAATAATTGGATTGAAACAGCCAATGGCAGGATTGACCTGCCATTGGCTTTTTGCAAAGAAACAGTTTTTTCAAGAAGGGCTTTTGAAAAAACAGTGGAGATTACATGAATCTGCTACTTATTGGTGTGTTGCTCGCAATTATTGCAATCGCTTATCAAGTTGGACTGACTAAAAGTCGCAAACTTGCAGGTAAAGGCAATAACTCAGCAATGTTGCATTCACGACCGGGCTATTATGGTGTTTTGGTCGCTTTATGGTGTGGGATTCCCGCTTTTCTAATCTTGATTGTTTGGAACTTGGTTGAACCGAGTATTTTTCAACACGTTATTTTAAATAATGTCCCTGAAAATATTCGTCTAAGTTTAGATCCTGCAAGCACGAGTGTAATGGTTGACCGCGTTCAAGCGATTGCTTCTGGTTTTGGAGTAAGTGATACGCCAGCTGCATATGAACTTGCAGCAGCAGAACAGTTAAAGAAAATTGAAAACATCGGCTCATATGCAAAATTGGCCGTTGTGATTTGTGCGGCATTGATTGGTTTAGTCATGGCTAAACGCCGCATCGCAGAAAAATATCGTGCACGTAACCAAGTCGAAAAAGTCATTAATATCGCATTGGCATTATGTTCCGGTGTCGCAATCCTGACAACAGTTGGCATTGTGATGTCGATGTTCAGTGAAGCCATGCGATTCTTTAGTTTTGTCAGTCCACTCGATTTCTTCTTAGGCACTGAATGGAATCCTGGCTTTAGTACATCAGGCAATGCCGAAGGTAGTTATGGTTTGCTGCCACTCCTTTGGGGCACACTTATGGTTAGTGGTATTGCGCTATTGGTTGCTGTTCCAGTCGGTTTGATGATTGCGATTTACTTGGCTGAATATGCCAAGCCAAGTTTCCGTGCTTGGGCAAAACCTGCCATTGAAGTTCTCGCAGGTATTCCAACCATCGTTTACGGTGTATTTGCCTTAATGATTATTGGACCCTTTGCAAAACAGCTCGGTGCATATATTGGACTCGATATTAATGCAACCAGTGCTTTAACAGCAGGCTTTGTGATGGGGATTATGATTATCCCATTCGTTTCATCATTATCTGACGACATCATTACCCAAGTCCCTCGCGCGCTTCGTGACGGTTCACTCGGTTTGGGTGCGACAAAATCAGAAACCATTCGCCAAGTAGTGATTCCAGCTGCATTGCCGGGCATTATCGGTGCATTCTTATTGGCAGCATCTCGTGCGATTGGTGAAACCATGATTGTAGTGCTTGCAGCAGGGAACAGTCCTTTACTGCATATCAACCCACTCGAAGCGGTGTCTACCGTCACCATTACCATCGTAAACCAATTAACAGGTGATACAGACTTTGCGAGTCCTCAAGCATTGGTTGCTTTTGCACTCGGTTTAACACTGTTTGTGATTACTTTAGGTCTGAATATTGTTGCACTGTACATTGTGCGTAAATACCGTGAGCAATACGAATGAGTACGACGAATACATCAAACATGGATCAAAAATTTGATTCACAGGCAGCCGCTGAGCTTCGTGAAAAACGTAAGAAAATCATTGAAAACTCTTTGGCGAAAAGACATCGTAAAGAAAAGACCTTCCGTGTCTTGGGCTTTAGTGCAGTAGTGACTGGTTTATTTTTCGTCGTGCTATTGTTTGGTAGTATTTTAGCCAAAGGTTTACCTGCATTTTGGCAAAGCTCAATGACGGTACCTGTGTTTTTTGATCCAAACATTGTCAAAGTTGGTGCGAAACCAATTCAAAAACAAGGTGAATCACCTGCACAGTTCCAAGAGCGTTACATTGCTTGGCAAACTGAAATGGGCATGGTGGATTGGGATGCGCTGATTGTGAATGGGATCATTGCAAAAGATCCAGCGATTGCCTCACAACGTGATGATCTCAACAGTTTATATACAAGTTCAGAAGCTTATCGCTTACGTGACATGGTAATGGCAGATCCGTCATTGATTGGTCAAAAACAAGATTTAAAAATCCTTGCAGATGCCAATGTCGATGTCTGGTTAGCTGGTAATATTGACCGTAGCTTGCCTGATGAACAGCAGCAATTGAGCCCTGAAGTACGCCAACTCGCAGATAAACTTAAAGCTGACGGTGTGATATCTAACTCATTTAATACTGAAATATTTAAAAATCCAGACTCTCGTAGCTCACCTGCAACTTCAGGTTTAGCAGGGGCGTTTATGGGTTCACTCTTCATGATGCTGATCGTGATCATTATTTCGATTCCAATTGGTGTAGCATCCGCAATTTACTTAGAAGAATTTGCACCTAAAAACTGGATTACCGATGTTGTCGAAGTCAACATTAACAATCTAGCAGCAGTACCTTCAATTGTCTTTGGTTTGCTTGGTGCTGCAATCTTTATTGGTTGGATGCATATGCCGCTTTCGGCTCCTGTGGTTGGTGGTTTAGTCTTAAGTTTGATGACTTTACCAACGGTCATTATTACTACACGTGCTTCACTAAAAGCTGTTCCGCCATCGATTCGTCAAGCCGCATTAGGTTTAGGTGCTTCACGTTTACAAACTGTATTTCACCACGTCTTGCCACTGGCATTACCAGGTATCTTAACCGGTGCCATTATTGGTGTTGCGCAAGCGCTAGGTGAAACTGCTCCATTATTATTGATTGGTATGAGTGCCTTTGTGGCAAGTGTACCAGCCACTCCTTTAGATCAATCCACTGCATTACCTGTACAAATTTTCCTTTGGCAAGGTAACGAACTACGTAACTTCTTTGAAGGGCGTACCGCAGCAGCAATCATTGTACTTCTTGCTCTCATGATCGGCTTAAACAGTTTAGCGATCTGGTTACGTAAGAAATTTGAAGTACGCTGGTAATTGAGGGCATTATATGAATAGCGTCGTTACAACAGAAAAGAATTCCTTAGATCAGGATAAGTCCGTGAATCCAGAACAAACACAATTTACCTCTGCACAGGGCAGCCAAAAGCAAACCAATACTGCGTTTGTGTCACAATTCGATACGCAATCTAGCGCGAAAAAAGATGCGAAATCGAGCAATGTGAAAATCAGTACCAATGATGTGCATGTGTACTATGGCGAATCTGAAGCGATCAAAGGCATAGATCTGAACATTTATGAAAATGAAGTGATTGCCTTTATTGGTCCGTCTGGTTGTGGTAAGTCAACTTTCCTACGTACGCTCAACCGTATGAATGACACGATTGATTCTTGTCGTGTGACAGGGCAAGTGCTTATGGATAATCAAGATATCTATGATCCAAATCTCGATGTGGTGTTACTGCGTGCCCAAGTGGGTATGGTTTTCCAAAAGCCGAACCCATTCCCAAAGTCTATTTTTGACAATGTCGCTTATGGTCCAAAATTGCATGGTTTGGCACGTGACAAATACGACATGGAAGAAATTGTTGAAAATAGTCTGCGTAAAGCAGGCCTTTGGGATGAAGTGAAAGACCGTTTGAACCAACCGGGTACAGGACTTTCAGGTGGTCAGCAGCAACGTCTATGTATTGCGCGAACCATTGCTGTCAGTCCTGAAGTGATTTTAATGGATGAACCTTGTTCAGCACTCGATCCAATTGCAACAGCAAAAGTAGAAGAGCTCATCACTGAACTTTCAGCGCAATATACCATTGCGATTGTGACACACTCGATGCAACAAGCAGCGCGTGTTTCTGACCGTACCGCATATTTCCATTTGGGTGATTTAATTGAAGTGAATTCCACTGAAAAAGTCTTTACCCAACCGGATCATCAGCTTACAGAAGCCTATATTACCGGTCGTTTTGGTTAATCTAGACTGTTTAAAAATAGAGCCGAAAGGCTCTTTTTTTATGAAGTCAATAATTAGGTCAAAAAGTCTTGATAAAAATAAAATGCTCAATTTGGCTCAATGAGAATTATTTTCAAAAAATAGATTGAATTTTTGTGATGTAACCCACATGTTATACAACATAAATATGAATTAAATGAGTTTCAATTTTATGCTATTTCATAATCCCAAGTTGCCTGCGGAAATTCGTGTAAGCCACTTAAATGCACGTATCAATGAACAACGAAAAAAAATTGCGCAAACGACTGCATCTAAACTTGAGCTGCTGCAACTAAGCCAACAATTATCAAAAGAAGCGCGCGCACGTAAAAAGAATAACCAAAAAATTTATGTAATCGATTTTAATGGTGATACCGCTGCATCTGCGGTAACGAGTCTACGTGAAGAAATTACCCTGATCTTAGCGACAGCAAAAGCAGGACGTGACCGCGTGGTTTTACGTTTAGAAAGTCCAGGCGGGATGGTGCATGGCTATGGTCTGGCCGCTGCACAATTGGTACGTTTACGTGATGCTGGATTTAACTTAACCATTTGCGTGGATAAAGTTGCTGCAAGCGGTGGCTATATGATGGCCTGCATTGCAAATGAGATCGTTTCAGCACCATTTGCCGTGGTGGGTTCGATTGGTGTAGTTGCACAAGTGCCGAACTTTAACCGTTTATTGAAAGAAAAACATATCGATTTTGAACTGTATACCGCGGGTCAGTTCAAACGTACCGTAACTATGTTTGGTGAAAATACTGCTGAAGGTAAAGCCAAATTTGAAGAAGAGTTACAGCAAACCCATAACTTGTTTAAACACTTTGTTGAAAAATACCGTCCTCAGCTTAATGTCGATAAAGTTGCAACAGGTGAGCATTGGTATGGTCAAGATGCAATGGATCTTAATCTAGTCGATAAATTGCAAACGTCAGATGAATATCTGTTAAGTCTCATGCCACAACATGATGTATATATGATTGAAACCCGCAAAAAACCAACACTTGGTGAGAAGTTGGGCTTACAAGCAGCGCAAATTGCGGACTCATTGGTTCCTGCAGTCATGTCTAAAGTGATGGAGTCATTGAGCAAAGCTAATGCAAATATCGTTCAATTAAAAGATCTAAAATTTTAAAATCTTTATGCTTATAAAGTATTTAAAGCTCACTTCGGTGAGCTTTTTTTATGCTAAACGATGCTGTTGTGATAGATTGCGTTGCGTACATAGATATTGATGATAATGATGTCTAATTTTCTGTTTATTTTAGGTGGTGTCATTTGCCTAATGGTTTGGCCTTGGCTATATTTGCTGCATTTTCAAAGTGTGAAAAAATCTGTGCTGAAACAGTATGCTGCGCTGTTTGGCCCAGCAGCAACACTGTTGGCAGGCTATATTTATTGTTCATCACTACAGGTAGATGTTCGCTCTGAAGCCTGCGGCACTGTTGTGGCCTATCAGAGTTATATGAGTAGCGGAAATATAAATAAAAGACAGCCTTTTGAGCGGGTTGAAATTTTAGTGAATCATACAAAATATACACGGCATTTTCGTATAGATGATGATCTACAAAAAATGCCAGCGGGAGCAAAAGCGTGCTTTCAGTATTATGACCGAAAATTGAATCCGCAAATGTCAGATTCAATCTTAATTCAATGGACTGCTTAAATATTTAACTGATGTTACGCAGTAACACCAGAAGTGCAATTTGATTCAAATAAAACAACGATACGCGGTAACGTCATCCGCAAGTGTTTGAGACAGGGCTGCTTCTAATCAAAAATGTTTTTGCGATACTTTGAATACGTAGACGCGAGCGAACGAGTTTTGCGGTGAGGAGCATTGCTCCGCAAGATGGTTTCCTTGCGAAGCTTCGCTTCTCATTTTGCCGAATGAGAAACATCGTTTCGTAAAAGTACCTCCAGCCGAAGGCTAATCCCGTTATTCAATTCCTAGATGTAAGACTCCGTCGAATAGACTTAAAAATCATTTTTAAAATGAGAAATTACTTCTAGGTGCGTAACATCAGTATTTAAGATAAAAAATATTCAGGCTTTTGTTTAGCGTTATTCAACAAATTTGATGTCATTAAACAAATACCACCAGTGATCATCGCACCAAGTGTTGCAAGTAGCATATCTTTATGTGCATCCCAAATATCACCTTGTTGCCCATTATAATTTTCAGCTTCTTCTGGTGATAAGCCAATGGCAATCAGCCATTCGATCCATTCATAAA
Source organism: Acinetobacter sp. YH12142 (assembly GCF_013418435.1). Classification (NCBI taxonomy): domain Bacteria; kingdom Pseudomonadati; phylum Pseudomonadota; class Gammaproteobacteria; order Moraxellales; family Moraxellaceae; genus Acinetobacter; species Acinetobacter sp. YH12142. Next base: position 165,606 of record NZ_VPCB01000004.1, read on the forward strand.
ATAAACTGGTCGCCATGACGAATTGTACGACCAATAAAAAGAGTGTTCCGGCTTTTAACTGCGGTAGCCAGATTTGAAATATGCGATAAAAGAACGGGTAGAGCAGCAAACCATAGGCAAGATGTACAAGCCGATCATACATGTTCCGACTCCATCCCATGCTTTGATCAAGGTTGAAACCGAAGAGAGCTTGTGTCCATTCAGAATAAGGTACATAAGAATATAAATAATGGGCACCGATGACATGAATCAGTAAAAAGCCAAGATACAGACAAACTGTTCTGAAAGTTAGTCCTATTTTATAGAGGAAAACGAGCAGCACGATCAGCATAAACGCTGTGCCGATTTGATGGAGGATATATGCTTCCATTTCTAAAGGTTGGATACTGGCGATCACAATGGCAAGAGTTAATAACGCAAAAGCTAAGATGTGCTTAAGTTTTAATTTGAAATCAATCATGAAAAGGCAAAGCTCAAATTTTTTATCGGTGTGCAATGTTTATAATTCGCGGCAAGTATAGCCATAATGCGATGAAAAGTGATAGTTAGACGGCGCTAGAATTTGTGCATTATTTTTTCAAATGTCTTTAGTTTGCGGCTGGGGATAAGTATTTTTAAAAAGATTGTATTAAACTCAGATGAATATCGATGTTTAAGTATTTGGTAGTAACTATGGCCGTTGTTGAGGCATTTATTGCGACTCAAAATTGTTATTTTAACTATGAGTTTGAAGAACTTAATTTAACAGGTGATTTTCCAGAAGAGCTCTCTGTGTCTTTGCGCGGCATGATGTTTCGCCATAAGATTCAATATCCCGATACCACATATTATGTTTATTATTCAGATGTTTTAACAGGCTGTGAATTACAAAGGATGAAAGATGATTGGGCGAAATATTGCCCTGCAGAATAAAATTGCGTCTAAATTTTCTATCTCCTTGCGGAGCATGCTCCTCATCTCAAAGAGAGCAGAAGTATTATAAATAAAAAACGAGGCATGAAGCCTCGTTTTTTTTGATCTATCTAAAATTAGATTTTAGAAATAAGATCTTTAATGTTTGCTGCTTGAGTTGATGCATTACCTGTATATGTTGCAGGTGTCATTTCTGCAAGACGCGCACGGTCAGCTGCAGGAACAGCTTCAAGCTCATTACCATTTACGAAATCAACCATCATGTCGCGAGTCATTGCTTGACCACGAGTAAGGGCTTTAAGTTTTTCGTAAGGTTTTTCAACTGCATAACGACGCATCACAGTTTGAATCGGTTCTGCAAGCACTTCTTGCGCATGGTCAAGGTCTTCTAGAATACGTTGAGCATTCAATTCAAGTTTACCAATACCTTTAGAGCAAGCTTCAAATGCGATCAAGCTTTGTGCAAAACCAACGCCCATGTTACGTAGAACAGTAGAGTCAGTTAAGTCACGCTGCCAACGAGATACAGGAAGTTTTTCACCAAGGTGAGCCAATACCGCATTCGCAATACCCAAGTTACCTTCAGAGTTTTCGAAGTCAATTGGGTTAACTTTATGTGGCATTGTTGAAGAACCAACTTCGCCTTCTTTCAAACGTTGTTTGAAGAAACCAAGTGAGATGTAGCCCCAAACGTCACGGTTAAAGTCGATTAAGATTGTGTTGAAACGACGTAGCGCATCAAAAAGTTCCGCCATGTAGTCATGCGGTTCAATCTGAGTCGTGTACGGGTTGAAGGTTAAACCTAAAGACTCTACAAAAGCTTGAGAATGAGCAGGCCAGTTAATTTCAGGGTAAGCAGAGTAATGAGCGTTGTAGTTACCTACAGCACCGTTAATTTTACCTAGAAGTTCAACTTGTTTGAATTGCTTGATTTGACGCGCTAAACGGTAAGCTACGTTCGCCATTTCTTTACCCAAAGTTGTTGGGCTAGCAGTTTGACCGTGTGTACGAGACAACATTGGTTGTTCAGCATGTTTTTCAGCCAAAGCAACGATTGAATCGATGATTTGTTGCATCGCAGCAACTAAAACTTCACGGCCATTTTTAAGCATTAAAGCATGAGACAAATTGTTGATGTCTTCAGAGGTACATGCAAAGTGAATGAATTCACCCGCATTTTTAAGCTCATCAATATGTGCAATTTGTTCTTTCAGGAAATACTCAACCGCTTTAACGTCATGGTTTGTCGTACGTTCAATTTCTTTAATGCGGTTTGCATTTTCTTCAGAGAAATTTGCAACGATTGCGTCAAGTGCAGCATTCGTTTCAGCACTGAATGCTGGAACTTCTGTGATTTCTGGACGGTTCGCAAGCGCTTGTAACCAACGCACTTCAACAGTCACACGAGCATGGATTAAACCAAACTCAGAGAGGAAAGGACGTAGAGCATCACATTTGCTTGCGTAACGTCCATCTAATGGAGAAAGTGCGGTTAAAGCGTTCATAGCGATTCCTTAAATTTTGGAATTAAACGTAAAACAAAAAGCCCGTACTGCATCAGTTAAACCACCTGATACTGTAAACGGGCAAGATCTTGAATATCTTGTAGTAGCTTGCGCTTACTGAAAATCATACCCCATGAGCTACCACCGAGCTGACGCCATAAATGTGCCATTTGTAAGCCGGTAAATAAGGTGGCGCGAATGCGATTGGTATGAGAAGTGTCTTTAAATGCTTCGGCATTACCACGAACCATAATACGTGGATTAATTTGGCCTGCAGTTTCAATATAGGTTTGGGCAAGGTTTGCAATGATACTTGGATGTAAATAATTATTATCAAAAAAGGAAAGCTGTCTTAGAATTTTTTGTTGGGATTGTTCGATGATTTCGACAAATTTAGGATTGCTATAGACTTTCTTTTCTAACTGCAATAACGCCATCGCATAGGTCATGGGTAGCTTAGTATTGGCAAGTTTAGGAAGTCTAGATTTGGGAGATGTATTGAAGGGTTGAGTAATGCTACTTTCTAAGGTTTTTAATCCCAGCGAAATATCCGCCAAGCCACTAAAAAAATCAAGCGTCTGACTAGACTGATTCGACTTAGGACGGATATTTAAACTGGCTTTAATGAGATGTTCAAAATAAAAGTTACCGCTTTCCCCGATACTCTGTTGCCCAGTCAATGCAGTCATGTGGGTCAGCTGTGTCGCTTGAAAAACAGCAGCTAACGCCAATGCACGATTTTGGCGAGTATTCAGAGTCTGAGGCTGTTGAAACGGTAACTCTGTCATCCGAAACAATCCTTATTCAATAAAATCCGGTTTAGGCGCATTGGTATGATGAATCACACCACCCCCTAAACAAACTTCACCGGTGTAGAACACCACACTTTGACCCGGTGTAACAGCACGTTGTGGCTCATCGAATTCGACACGCACACCATTTGGCGCTGTAGGGTCTTTAAATATTGTACAGTCTTGGTCAGGCTGACGATAACGAGTTTTCGCTGTGCAGCGGAAGCCTGATTCAGGAATCTCTTGTTCACCAGCCACCCAATCAATCGCTTCAGACCATAAAATGGTGCTTTGCATGAGTGGATGTTCATGACCTTGACCAACGACTAGGCGATTACCTTCGATATCTTTATGCAGTACAAACCAAGCGCCTTCTTCAGCACCTTTTAGACCACCAAGACCGATGCCACCACGTTGGCCGAGCGTATAGTACATTAAGCCGTGATGTTCACCAACCTCTTTACCCGTGTCTAGGACGATTTTTCCGGGTTGAGCAGGTAAATATTGCTTTAAGAAGTCATTAAATCGACGTTCGCCAATAAAGCAAATTCCTGTTGAATCTTTTTTCTTCGCGGTGATTAGACCTAATTCTTCAGCGATTTTACGCACTTGTGGTTTTTCAATTTCACCCACAGGGAACAAAGTTTTGTTAATTTCACGACCATGCACTGCATGTAGGAAATAGGTTTGGTCTTTGTTGTTGTCTAGACCACGCAGTAGAGGTGCATACTCTTCACCACGTGAATTTTTTAGCGTTTCACCACGGCGGCAATAGTGGCCTGTCGCAATAAAGTCAGCACCTAAGTTGACAGCATGGTCTAGAAATGCGCGGAATTTAATTTCTTTGTTGCAGAGAATATCTGGGTTTGGTGTACGACCTGCGGCATATTCTTCTAAGAAATGCTCAAAGACACGGTCCCAATATTCCATCGCAAAGTTTGCGGTATGAAGTTTGATACCAATTTTGTCACAAACGGCTTGAGCATCGGCAAGATCTTCCATTGCCGTACAGTATTCCGTGCCGTCATCTTCTTCCCAGTTTTTCATGAAAAGACCTTCAACTTGATAACCTTGTTGAAGTAAAAGTGCTGCAGATACAGAAGAATCTACACCACCAGACATACCGACGATGACACGTTGTTGCATAGGATTAAGCATCCAAATTTGAAATTAAGGGAGAATTTTGGTGCTCGTAAATGAGCGATAAAGGAAATTTTTGACCTGAAAGAGCATCTTGCACAGCTTTGATGACTAATGGACTACGCGCACGGGCAGACTCAATGAGTTCATCAAGCGTCATCCATACTGCACCGACAATACCTGTGTCTAATTGTGCATCGGCATGGTGCTGAATGTCTTTAGCTAAGAAACAGAAACGGAAATAAGTACGATCAGGGAACATCGGAGGAGTATAAGTATACATGCCTAGGAGGTTCGTGATTTCTACATCGTGACCTGTTTCTTCCATGGTTTCTCGAATGGCTGCTTCAATAATGGTTTCGCCAGCTTCGACATGACCTGCAGGTTGATTAAATACAGTATGGGTCACACCTTCTGTATGTTCTTCAACAAATAGGAATTTTCCGTCTTTTTCAACGACTGTCGCAACAGTGACGTGAGCAGTCCAAGCGGTCATAGAAAAGCACCATGGGGTAAAAACGCTATTCTACAAAATTTAGGGAGCGGTGGCTATGATTGATTTTTTTCTTAATTTCTTTTGTTTATAGTAAGAAAAATTGTTAAATAAATAAAAGTGTATTGTTTTATTAGTTAGTGAAATTATAGTTTTAGCTCAGTACTAACCGAATTGTTAGAGATTTAACATTACTGCTTTTCAAAACTACTTGCTTAATAAAGTAGTAATGTTAAATATTTAATTTTTTATTCAATGAAGGGAATTTTACTCTCTCGAGGCAAATCTGGGAATAATGTGTAAATCATATCAGGATTCTTTTGCAGACCCGCACCATCAATGTATTTCCATTCCTTACTTTCAATTGGACGTACTGCAAGCATGAAGGACAGATCACCTGTCATTTTGCGGCCATTCATAGAAATCGTGACTTGTTTGGGTACTGCACAAAACTCATTTCTGCCAATGATATAACTTTGTTTAGGAGCATATGTTTCAACTTGAGAGACATATATTTTATTTTGTTTAAAGGAGTTTGCAGCAAGTTCTAATATTGCATTATATTTATCTTTACCGCCTGCATAATTGATTATAGATGATTCTGTTTTTTCGGCGATTAATGCATAGTTACCCTTATTCAAGGCTGTGCCGATATCTTTAATTTCTTTGGCAATGATTTTTTCATAATCATCTTTACACTGCGTTGAATTCGCAAAAGCAGTTGCAGAGCTTGAAATTACGCCTGCAAAAAATATTCTAGTAATGAATAAAGTATAAGATTTAATCGACATTAAAGAGTTACTCTGTATTTGAATTTGTCTGTCAATGAAACGTTGAGACATAAGCTGGAACTGTTAAAACTAAAAACGGATGCGTATATTATTTATTTTGATCAAGATAATTATTCGACACCTTCACATAATTCTGTGCTGAATAAGGCAAGAACGCTTTTTCTTTATCGGTCAGTGGTCGAACTTTCTTAACAGGACTACCGACATATAAATAACCACTTTCAAGAACTTTATTGGGTGGAACAAGCGAACCCGCGCCAATCATCACATCATCTTCAACAATTACATCATCTAAAATAATCGTACCTATACCGACTAAAACACGATTACCAATGGTACAACCATGTAATTTCACGTGATGACCAATCGTCACATCTTCACCAATAATCAGTGGAGAACCTTCAGGCTTATCGGCTTTTTTATGACTCACATGCAACATTGAGTGATCTTGCACATTAGAATTTTTACCAATACGAATGTGGTTTACATCACCACGAATCACAGCAAATGGCCATACCGAGACATTTTCAGCCAATACAACATCGCCAATCACCATGGACATTTCATCAATATAACAAGTGTCATGAATACGTGGGGATGTGTCTAAATAAGGGCGGATGTTTTGGCTCATAGGTAAGTCATCTACAGGTTTTTAGGCAGTATAAAATAAAAAAGCACCTAGACCGAAATCTAGATGCCTTCACTTTAGTCTTAATATCAAGTTTTCATCAAATTTAGAATAAGTTGCTAAAGAATTGTTTGATGTGATCAATCATTTTTGCAAAGAAACCGGCTTCTTCAACATTTTGTAGAGCGACAAGCGGTTTTTCAGCAATGACTTTGCCATTAAGTGTTGCAACATATTTACCAACCACTTGACCTTGTTTTAAAGGAGCAGTCAATTTAGGTTGAACAACCAATTGAGTTTTAATGGCGTTCGCTTCGCCTTTAGGCATCGTCACGTTAAAGTTTTCAGCTAGACCTACTTGAACTTCATTGTCTTTACCGTACCAAACTTTTGCTTTTGCAAGCACTTGTTTAGCAGGTTGAACTTTTACAGTTTCAAAGTTTGCATAACCCCAAGCTAAAATTTCACGTGTTTGAGATGCACGTTCGTTCATGCTTGGCGCACCAAAGATCACTGAAATTAAACGTAAAGGACCACGTTTAGCTGAAGTCGTTAAGCAGTAGCCAGCTTCTTCAGTATGACCAGTTTTTAAACCATCTACACTTGGGTCAGTATAAAGCAGGGCATTACGGTTGCCTTGCTTAATGCCATTGAACGTAAATTCTTTTTCAGAGTAGATCGGATAGTATTTTGAACTGTCATGAATGATATGTTGCGCTAGAGTCGCCATATCTTTGGCAGTCGAGAAATGACCTTCAGCTGGCATACCTGTCGCATTGATGAATTGAGTATTCACCATGCCAATACGTTTCGCTTCTTGGTTCATCATGTGGGCAAAGGTGCCTTCATTGCCAGCAATATGTTCTGCCATAGCTTTAGAAGCGTCGTTACCCGACTGAATGATAATGCCACGTAACATTTCTAATGCAGTTGCAGTACCGTTGAGCGGAACGTACATACATGACTCAGTGCTGCTGCCGCGACACCAAGCCGACTCATTCATACGTACTTTTTCATTTTCAGTTAGTTCACCGCTTAATAACTTTTGCTCAATGATGTAACTGGTCATCATTTTTGTCATTGAAGCAGGAGCTAATTTTTCGTTTTCATTTTTAGAAGCAAGGATTTGCCCTGTCTCATAGTCCATCAGCACATAAGATTTATTATTTAATTCAGGTGGTGCAGAAAGGACAGTTGCCGCGAATGAAAAACTAGGTGTAAGTAGTAATGCGGCAAGGGCGGTTTTTCGGGTCATTCTGGGTGGTTCCAATAACTTAGGTATAAGCACAAAGAGCCTAGCATTTTAGGACAAAGCTAGGCGGACTGCTATGGGGTGCAAGCGCTTATTTTAAAAGTATTGTAACCAATTGGTATTATTTGCTGTAAGCAGTTAATTCTTTGCAAATCATACCATTTTTTTTGTCACCAGCTTTCTTCGCATCAGACTGCGCTTCTTTTAAAGCTTCTTTAAAACTTTTTTGTTTGCTGAGCTGTTGTAAGGCATTTACAGGGTTCTTTTCATTCGGCATATATTCTTTGGCTAATTTTGCATAACCCGCTTCAAACTTCGGCTGATCTTTGTCATTCACCAGTTTTGGACAAACTTCAGAAAGTACATAAATAGCTGCAAGTTCTTGACTGGTCACTTGAGGTGTAGGAGTCACTTCAATTTTTTCATCTGCGGCATGTGCAGACATGGTGGTGAACGCAAAAGCAGAAAGGCTAAGGGCACAAAGAGATTTTACAAAAAAGTTTTTCATTTAAATAACCTGTTAAATAACCTAAAAGATATCAAATAGCTAAAATTTATTAGCCAAGCTTAATCATATTTTGGGTAGAGATCAGTAGAAAATTGTATTGAAGCTGTTTAGAAATCAATACATTGTGAAAGAAAAAAGGATGAGGCTATAAGCGTCATCCTTTTTTGGCAGGTTTGATGCAATTAGGACTAACCTATTGAGAGGGCGTCCAAATCTGAATGATCAATTAACCTTCATAATTTAAAACGTCATCACAAACTGATTTTTGTTCAGCTTTATCAGTTTCTTTAGCAGCTTGACGTGCTTCTTCAAGAACTGATTTATATTCGCTGTCAGACTGTAGTTTTTCTAAAGTCATTGATTTATCAGAATAATCAGCAAGATATGTTTTAGTGAGTGCTTGAATGTTGGCATCAAATTTTGCATTTTGACCAATAATCGCAGGGCATACTTCTAACATGACTTGTGCAGATGCAATATCTTCTTTTACGATGGTATTGGCTTCTTCTTGAGTGAAGTCATTGTCTGCGACCACAGTTTGAGTCATGCAAGCTGCTAGAGCAAAGCCCAATAAACCACGAAGTGCTACGGTTTTATTCATTTTGTACACACACATTTATGCTGGATGTTGAAATGTAAATATATATAATTATTCATATATTTCAATAAAATGTTCTTGCGAGTCATTTTTAATTTTTTAGTAATGGAAATTTAGTTGTGAATATATTAATTGCCAATGATGATGGCGTTTTTGCTCCCGGTATCCAAGCTTTAGCACATGCATTGCGTCCTCTCGGTCGTGTGGTGATCGTGGCGCCTGAAAGCGAACGCAGCGGTTTTTCAAGTGCTTTAACTTTAGATCGACCATTACGACCTGTCGAAATTGCACCGAATATGTGGGCGGTAAATGGTACACCTGCGGACTGTGTGTATTTATCAATGAATGGCTTGTTCGACTTCGAATTTGATCTGGTGGTGAGTGGAATCAATAGTGGCGCAAATCTGGGTGATGATGTGCTGTATTCAGGGACAGTGGGTGCGGCATTTGAAGGCCGTTTAATGAAACAACCTGCGCTAGCCGTCTCTTTGGCTGGGCCAAATGTGCGTAGTTATAATAACCCAGAAGATTATGCAGTCGCCGCGCAATGGGTGCATGATTTTATTGCCAATGGACTACCCGCGCTACCTGCACGACATATTTTTAATATTAATATTCCAGATGTTGTTGAACTTAAAGGCACCAAAGTGACCTATCAAGGAAGACGTTTACAGTCCAAACCGATTACCAGTCATGTAGACCCGCGTGGTCGTCAAGTCTATTGGATTGGATTGGCAGGCGAGGCAGTGGCAGAGCCTAAGAAAGGCTTAACCGATATCGAGTCAGATTTTTTTGCCGTGGCAAATGGTTATGTCAGTGTAACGCCTATACAAATGGATGCTACAAACTATGAGATTTTGAATAACTTACACGCAGAGTTATCTAAAATTTAAGTATTAGTGTTATAACTTTGTGAAAATGGTTATGCCGCAACTTTTTTAGAGTGGATTTTTGCTAATCTTAGCCCATTCATAATGACTATATTTGAATTATTAGTGAGGAAGATGATGTCCCTGGTGTCACAATATCGCGTTATTACCGCTCCTGCAGCATTATTTAAGACCCTTGTTTTATCTGCTGCTGTGGTTACAACTTTGGTCATGACTGGCTGTGCGTCAAAACCACAAATTAATAATGCGACCCGTTATGCGACTGCTCCGGATTATTATACAGTGCGTTCGGGAGATACTTTAAGTGGCATCGCAGCTCGCTATGGCTTGAGCTATGTCAGCATCGCAGAAATGAACGATATTGCCCAGCCTTATCGCATCTATGTTGGACAATCCATTCGCCTTAAAAATAGTGGCTCTCGTCGTACGACGTCTACACAAGCCATGACTCAAGCGGCACCAATTCAACGCCAAACGATTGCAATGCCAACGCAAACAGCGCCCGTGACTCAAGCTTCAACCACTCCATCGACAGTGACGCGAACTACAGTTCCAACGCCAGTGGTCAGTTCTTCAAGTTTACGTTGGGTGAGTCCAGTATCGCGTCCTACGGTATTACAAGGCTATAACTTAGCATCGAATGTGAAAGGAACACGTTACGCAGGTAATACAGGTGATCCTATTTTTGCAGCAGCTGATGGTCAAGTGGTCTATGCCGCCGATGGTCTTAAAGAGTACGGCAATTTAATTTTGGTGAAGCATATTAATGGCTATATCACTGCATATGCACATAACAGTAAAATGAATGTCAAAAGTGGCGATACTGTGAAAGCAGGGCAGCAAATTGGTGAGATGGGTTCATCGGGTACCAACCGCACGATGCTTGAGTTCCAAGTGCGTTTAGATGGTAAACCAATCAATCCAACTTCAGTTTTACCAAATAATTAAATATATAATGCAAAAGCAAAATATCCCCGTATAATACAATGAGTTGCTTTTATCGAAAGATGAAGCTTCTCATAAGTTTATGAGGGAAATTTATGTTAGATCAACTTCGAGCAATGGGTGTCTTTGCTTGCGTTGTGGAAAAAAATTCGTTTAGCGGTGCTGCTCGTGAGTTAGGTATTACCACGAGTGCCGTGAGTCAGCAAATCCGCTCACTAGAGCAGGATATGGAAGTCATTCTTTTACATCGTTCAACACGTAAGTTAAGTTTGACAGAAGCTGGACAAGCTTTTTTTCATAGTTGCCAAGAGATGCTATCTGCCGCAGAGCGCGGCAAAATTCGTATCAATGAACTTCGTGACGACTTAGTCGGTGAATTACGTATTGCATCAACACCAGAAATTTGTGCGAATCATGTGATTCCTGCATTGTCACATTGGATGTCGGCACATCGTGGTTTATCCGTTCATCTAGAAGCAGATAATCAATATATCGACTTAATTGATGGACGCATTGATATTGCGCTACGAATGAGTTCAAAAATTGATGATCAACAGTTTCATGTGGTGCCATTGGCACATGTTGAACAAGTTCTCGTTGCTGCACCAAGCTATATCAACCAAACCAGTTTAATTACACGACCAGAAGATTTACAAAATCATGATATGGTTCAAATAAATTTGGTTAAAAACTTTCAGCATTTTGCATTTGAAAATGCAGTGACTAAAGAGCAGGTTGCATTGGATGTGCACTCCCGATTTACAACAAATAATGTATTTGCTGCAAAAGCAATGTGTCAACAAGGACATGGCATTGCAAGAATATTATATCTAGATACGCAAAAAGACTTATTAAACGGTTCTCTTGTTGAAGTTTTACCAGAATGGCGTTTACCATCATTTACTCTATATGCGGTGATGTCTAAACGTGATCAACAGCCTACTAAAATTCATCGTTGCCTAGATGCATTAAAATTGTATTTCAGTCAATTACCAGGCGGACGTGTATACCAAGAAGCCTCATAAAAACAAAAAAGGTTTAAAAAGATATAAAAAAAGCCGCAATCAGCGGCTTTTTTTACTTTCGGCACAAATTACGCTAGAAAGTTTTTCACCATTTTAACAATGCGTTCAATCAAGATATCCGCTTGTTCTTTATTGATGTTCAGCGTAGGCAATAAACGAATCACAGAGCCTGCTGTTACGTTAATAATCAAGTGATGCTCATCACGTGCAATATTCACAAGTTCGCCACATGCTTTTGGTAATTCAATGCCGACCATTAAACCAAAACCACGAACAGTTACGTTTTGCTCTGCAAGTTGCTCTGTGAATTGCTCAACAAGATACGCACCCATATTTGCAGCATTTTCAACAAGGTTTTCCTTTTGAATGGTATCAATCACGGTATAAACCACACGTGAACCTAATGCAGTACCGCTATAAGTTGAACCGTGGTTACCCGCTGTTAAAACTCCAACACCACGACCTTGAGTCATGACTGCGCCGATAGGGAAGCCATTACCTAGACCTTTTGCTGTAGTTAGCACGTCAGGAATAATATTGGTGTGTTGATATGCAAAGTATTTACCAGTACGGCCGTTACCTGTTTGCACTTCATCAAGCATCATTAACCAGTTGTGTTGATTACAGATTTGACGAATTTCTTCGAGGTAGCTAAAACCTTGAGGTGCAGTATTTACACCACCTTCACCTTGGATCGGCTCAACCAAAATCGCTACGATGTCAGGGTGGTGAATTGCAGCTTCTTCAATTGCTTCGATATCACCAAAAGGTACACGAATAAAACCTTCAACCAATGGGCCAAAGCCTTCTTGAACTTTTTTGTTACCTGTCGCAGATAACGTTGCCATGGTACGACCATGGAATGAATGATCAGCAACAATAATTTTAGGGCTTGCAACACCTTGCATATGACCAAATTTACGTGCAATTTTGATTGCACCTTCATTTGATTCTGCACCACTATTTGAGAAGAAAACTTCTTCCATACCCGCAACTTCAGCTAATTTTTGCGCAGCAGCCGTTTGCCAAGGCACTTCAAATAAGTTACTGGTATGAATGAGGGTCGCTGCCTGTTCAGCAATTGCAGCTGTAATTGCAGGATGTGAGTGACCTAAACCACAAACAGCTATCCCTGTCAGTGCGTCTAAGTATTCTGTGCCATCTGCGGTATACAGGTGAGCACCTTGACCTCGGACAAAGCTGATCGGTTGGCGGCCAAATACTGGCATCAAGTGCGATGGTTGATCAGTTTGTACTGGGGCAAGGGTAATGTTATTCATGACTAACTCTAATTTGTCAGGTGATTGAAATAATATAGAGGAGACGCCATATATATATGAGCATCAAGAGGTCTATATAAGCAAAATATGACTCACTTGAAAAGCTGAAATGTAAATAAAACGTGAAATATTGCTTTAGTCATATTGTTTTACTCAGTTTTGGGTATAATGCGAAGCAGATTTATTGAGGATATATCAATGACTGAACAAGCACGCGATACAGAAGCGTTAATTCGTGACCAAATTGCTAAACACGCAGTTCTACTTTACATGAAAGGCACTCCACAGTTTCCACAGTGTGGTTTCTCTGCGCGTGCAGTAGAAGCGCTCAGTCAAATTGGTCGTCCATTTGCTTATGTAAATATTCTTGAAAATCAAGATATTCGCGCAACTCTTCCACAAATTGCAAACTGGCCGACTTTCCCACAATTATGGATCAATGGTGAATTGATCGGTGGTAGCGACATTATGCTTGATATGTTCCAAAAAGGTGAATTACAACCTTTAGTTGAACAATATAGCCCAGCTCCTGAAGCTTAATTGGATGTGTATTTGATGATTTTAATCATTGGATACAGATAAAAATAGCGCCTTTAAGGCGCTTTTTTTATGACTTAATTATCTAAAAAGTCTGGGGTTATGCGTTTTTCCACCATCCTCATAGGCATTTAAAGCACAATGAGTGGTGGAAAAATCAACAAATGAATAAACTCATCGAAGATTTATGACGGATTGTCTTCAGTCGGACTTTCCTCAATGACTTGCTCATTTTCAGCAGTACTGTCTTGAGCTTCAGACTTCTTTGCCTTTTTATCTTTGTCCTTTTTAGACTTCTTCTTTTTTTTCTTTTTCTTTGGCTCTTCTTCCTCAAACTCAGCACCATCTTCAATCGCTTGCCAGTACTCAAGTTGCTCCATGACAGCAGCGTAGATTGAGCCTTTGCTATAACGACCTTTTTTATCAAGAGTGCCTACTGGACGCGCCATCAAAATTTCTAATGCTTGGTCAATGGTATCTATGGCGTGAATATGGAATTGACCTTGTTGCACAGCTTCAATCACATCTTTGCGTAACATTAAGTGCTGCATATTTTGGCGTGGAATAATCACACCTTGCTTGCCTGTTAACCCTTGTAATTTACATGCATCATAGAAGCCTTCAATCTTGGCATTTACACCCCCAATCGGTTGAACTTGACCTAATTGGTTCATTGAACCGGTAATCGCCCATGATTGATCGATCGGTAATTGGCTAATAGCGGAAATCAGAGCTGAAAGCTCTGCAACAGTTGCGCTGTCGCCATCCACTTGACCATAGCTTTGCTCAAAGGCGAGGGCAGCAGAGAAATGTAAAATTTGTTCACGACCAAAGTGTGCCTTTAAGAAACTCGACATCAGCAGGACGCCTTTGGCATGTAAAGAACCACCGAGTTCTACACTACGCTCGATATCTAAAATATCGCCGCCACCTTGATAAACCGAAGCCGTTAAACGTGACGGTAAACCAAATTCAACATCTGCATATTGAATCACAGAGAGGGCGTTAATCTGCCCGAATCGATGACCTTTGGTTTCGATTAACTGTGTACCGCGAGTGAGATCTTGCCAATACAATTCACGTAAGTAGCCTAGACGGTATTTACGATGATCAAGAGCGGTGTTGATATGTGTTTCTGTCACCATTTTATCGCCAGCAAGTGCTGCATGATGATGTGCTTCACGAATCAAATCACCTAAGGTGAGGGCATGTAATGACAAAGAGCTTTGATCTTCAGCTTGACGACTTGAATCAGTTAACAGTGCAGCAAGTGCTGTACGGTCAAACGGCAGAAGTTTGTCAGTTTGCACATAGTCAGCAATCAGCTGCATATATGCCTGCTCATTAATGTCATTACGTTGTAATGTATCGGTGAAATCGGCACGAATTTTAAAGACACTGCCCAGCTCAGGTTCGAGTTCTAAAATATCGTAATAAATATCAGGTTCAGCAAGCAGGATCACTTTGATATTTAAATCAATAGCTTCTGGTTCAATCGAAATACTACCAGTTAGTGTAAGCATATGCTCAAGTGAAGACAGCTTTAAATGTCCTGATTTTAATGCACGTTTTAGACCTTGCCATGCATAAGGCTGCTCTAAAAGTTGTTCAGCTTCCAAGATGAGGAAACCACCATTGGCCTTATGTAATGCACCAGGACGGATTAACGTAAAGTCTGTAGTAATGGTGCCATTTTGGGTCAGTTGTTCGACATGACCTAGCAAATTGTAATGGGTTGGGAAATCGTCAAAAATAACGGGCGCACCAGCATTAGGTTTATGTGTGGCGATGATGTTTGCTTGGTAGCGAGATGGCACGCGGTTAAATTGGCCGGGTGTAAAGTCATCTTCTTCTTGCTCAAGTACAAACTCAACATTTTGAATAATGTCATCTGCATATTGCTTCAGATAATCTTCTAAGCCTTCAACCATGCTGAATTTATTTTGAATCACATCAATACGCGGCATCACAACTTGTTTAGCAATTTCACGGTTCAAAACTTGAACTTTATCGCGAGCATCATCTTCAAGATCACCAAGATGCAGACCAAGACGTTCGAGTTTTTTATCCATATAACGGACGTTTGACGCAATTTCAGCTCGTTGTTTACTGCTTAATGCATTGATATCTTCTTTCGACATTTCTTGGTATTTGTTATCAACCAAATGAACAGGAACGAAGCAATGATCATCATCCTGAGAAATCAGTTTAAGATCAAGTTCTTCACCTTCACGGGTTAATTCAACTAAGGCAAGATGTTGTTCATCACCAGCATGTTGGCGAATCATTTCAATGCGATTGTGATAGGTTTCTGCGGTAAAGCGACGTTCAAGCTGTTTTAATGTGGTTTGCCAACTTTGATGTAATAACGTTTGGAACTTTGTCGCTTGACCAGAAGGAAGTTTTAGCGCAATCGGTTCACGCGGAAACTTAAAATTATTGACATACACCCAGTCTGAAGGCGTTGGCATATTTTTAGCGTGTTGTTGTAATAAGCGCTTAATCATGGTGCGCTTACCTAAGCCTGCGGTACCTACAGCAAAAATGTTATAGCCTGAATAGGGTAATGCAATGCCAGCTTCGACCGAAGCACGGGCACGATCTTGTCCTAAAAAGTCATTGAGTGGTTTGATCCGCTTGGTAGATGTCGGTATTTTTTTAAGCTCAGGCGTATGCGTCAGCTGAATTGGCTGCAACTGGGTTTTAGTTAAAGTATTTTGTATTTCGGGTTGATCAAAAGCGCTCTTTAGTGTCGTTACTGTTTCTGCTAAGTTTTTTGTGTTGGTTTCATTAATGGTGGTTGATAAAGAAGAGTGAATTTGTTCAAGTCGCTGGGTCACTGTTGAATCCAAAAAACTAAAGAATAGAGATATGTAATTAAGGTATACAGGTTTAATGCCAAAGATCAAGCAACAGCATGCGAAATATCGATAAAATAAAACAATGATTTCATAAATGTTGTTGAAACCGTTGTCATTAAGCGCTTGAATAGCAACATTCGATTTTGACAAAAATAACTGAGTCATGACAACACAAGCTTCAGGATGGAAATCTGCTTTTACTGCATTTTTAGACCGACGTGCGCTGATTATGCTTTTTCTTGGCTTTTCGGCCGGTATTCCAATTTTACTGATCTTTTCCAGTTTATCGCTTTGGTTAGGTGAAGCAGGAATTGATAAAAGTGCAGTAACTTTTTTTAGTTGGGCTGCACTTGGCTATTCGTTTAAGTTTGTTTGGGCACCCTTAATTGATGAGTTGCCTGTACCATTTTTAACCAAACAACTCGGACGTCGCCGTGCATGGTTGTTGATCGCTCAGGTTCTCATTATCTGTGCAATTTGTATCATGGCATTTTCAGACCCAGCTTTAGGGCAAAGCTATATTTACCAAATGGCTGCTGGAGCCGTATTACTTGGTTTTTCTGCCGCAACGCAAGACATTGTGATTGATGCGTATCGTATTGAGTTGGCAGAAACTGAAATGCAGACCGTTTTAGCTTCGACCTATAATGCAGGTTATCGTATCGGCATGATCGTGGCAGGTGCAGGGGCGTTATTTTTGGCTGCATATTTAGGCACGGCCAAAGGTAACTATATTTATGAAGCTTGGAAATATACTTACCTTGCAATGGCTGCTGTGATGGTTATCGGTATTATCACAACTTTATCGATACGTGAGCCGCAAGTTGACCGTGTACAAAAGCATTATAAACGGACCGACTATTATCGTTTAGTCGCTGTATTCTTTGCTGCGGTGGTTGCCTTTGTCTTGAGTTATATCTATTCAGGTGTAGCGGTTGAAAGCTTGAAAGAGCAGTGGCAAATTTCAGACTCATTCGCCTTGTTCTGTTTAGAGGCTGTACGCTTTATTGGTTCAGCTGTGGTTGCTTTTGGTGTCGGTTCTGTTTTAGTGAAATCGGGTGCTGTAAATAAGCAGATGGCATTTGAAACTTGGGTTAATCCAGTTGCAGATTTCTTTAAGCGTTATGGTCTAAAACTGGCTTTAGTGTTGTTGTTACTTATTGGTTTTTACCGTATTTCCGATATTATCGCCGGCGTCATTTCTAATGTGTTTTATCAAGATTTAAACTTCACCAAAGAGCAGATTGCCGAAGCTGTAAAAGTCTATGGTGTGATATTTAGCTTGGTTGGTGGCTTCCTTGGCGGTTTGCTAGCGCAGCGCATGAACATTATGAAATTGATGTTTGTTGGTGCGATTTTAGCAAGTTCAACAAACTTGATTTTTATCGGTCTGGTCAAATCAGGTCAGCCATTGAGTGATGTCACTGTCAATGTAGCAGGGCAGCAATATACAGCGACGCCGGATGATACGGGTGCTTGGGCAGTTCAAATTCCAAAAGCAATCTTGGCTGCAGATCAAAATATTAAAGTCAGTGCGGATTATCAGTCTAAGAATCAACATCCAATACAGGTGAGTTTGCCGTATCTGAATAATGCTTTTGCAAACTCAGCAATGATGTTGTTGCCAGTGACTTCAGATAACACGATTTCAGCTCAAGAGACTGCAAATAGTATCGTGGTCCGTGGACAATACTTGGCAGGCGAGTTAAAAGAAAATCAAAAAATTCAAATTATTTTGGATGCTAAACCATTCGACGCGAAGCTTGATAAAACCGGTGTTTTTAGTGCTGCAATTCCAGGGCAAGCGCTCGAAACAGCAAAGCAAAAAACATTAACGGCTCAACTGCTAGAAAATGATGTAGTGAAAAAGAGTGTCGATTTAGCATATCAAGTGAATACATCGGCTAATATGGCGGGTGTACTTGGTGTTGATATTCAACCGATTAATTTGGCTAGTGCTGAACAAAATGTGGAAATCAAAGGTAAGGTCATTAAGCCTTATAGTTCGCTGTGGCTATATTTCGCGATCATTGTCGATAACTTGGCGTCAGGTCTTGCAGGCGCGGCATTTATTGCATTTTTATCGAGCTTGACCAGTGTTTCTTTCACAGCGGTTCAATATGCCATCTTTAGTTCATTAATGACTTTAACCCCTAAAATTTTAGGCGGTTACTCAGGTACGATTGTGACCAATATCGGTTATCCAAACTTTTTCTTGATGACGACTTTAATTGGTATTCCGATTTTAATTTTAGTGGTTTGGGTCGCCAAACTATTGAGAGAACATGAACAAAAATCCAATTCATAATTCAATTTAACTTAAAAAAAGCCTATTCAGTTTGAGTGGGCTTTTTTATTCTAAGCTGTTAAATAGCCTAAGCAGGTCTACGGTTTTGGACAAGGATATTTGAAATAAGGCGGTATATGTGCTCTAGACTTAAATTGAACTTTGCATGTTAAATCCCTATAGTATTCAAACATAATGATAGATTTAGGAAACTCGATTATGCGCATGCTGCATACCATGTTACGTGTAGGCAATTTAGAGCGTTCATTGGCGTTCTATACTGAAGTACTCGGTATGACTTTGCTTCGTAAGCGTGATTATGAAGAAGGTCGTTTTACTTTGGCATTTGTGGGCTATGGTGATGAAGAAAATCATACTGTACTCGAGTTAACGCATAACTGGGATACAGATAGTTATGAGTTGGGAAATGCGTATGGCCATATTGCTATTGCAGTAGATGATGCCTACAAGGCTTGTGAAGAAATTAAAGCATGTGGCGGAAACGTGGTACGTGAAGCAGGACCAATGAAAGGTGGTGTGACCGTCATTGCCTTTGTTGAAGATCCAGATGGCTATAAAATTGAGTTGATCCAACAAGACTCAAATGCACGAAATAATTAATCTGCAATTATTCATTTAAAGTCATATGTAATGCTGAATATTCTTATTTATAATTTTTTTTGCGTTGAGCTCACTATCAACGTTTAAAATAATGAATATATCGGAGAAAAGCTGGCTTTATTTACATGGCCCAGTAAGATGAAATTTACTCAATGGTAAATTTAGCTTATTGGGCATTTTTTTGTCGATGCGTTTAAAGGGAAATTTGTACAGGATGTTGTTATGCTGAAAATGTTGGCTTTGGATCGTTTTACCATTCTACTTTTTGTAATGGTCATACTTGCGACTTTTTTGCCTGTTAGTGGTCAAGCTGCAGAAATCTTTGGCTATATTACCACGGCTGCAATTGCCATTTTATTTTTCCTTCATGGTGCAAAGTTGTCTCGTGAGGCTGTGGTTGAAGGCATTTTGCATTGGAAGTTACATGCTTTAGTTTTTGCTTTTACCTTTGCATTATTTCCATTATTGGGTTTAATGGCGAAACCAATTCTCGTGCCGATGTTAGGGCAAGAGTTGTATTGGGGCTTTTTGTTTATGTGCTTTTTACCCTCGACAGTACAGTCTTCTATTGCATTTACTTCGGTAGCACAGGGTAATGTTGCTGGCGCAGTCTGTAGTGCATCATTTTCAAATATTATTGGGATGTTTATTACCCCAGTGATGGTGGCCTATTTTATTCTCGGTCAGTCACAACATAACTACGATCCGACGGCATCTATTATCCAAATTACCCTGTTATTACTGATTCCCTTCATTTTAGGGCAGCTCCTCCGTCCTTGGGTGTTTCCTTATATGAAGAAAATGCCAAAAATTGTGAAGGTATTTGATCAGGGCTCAATTTTGATGGTGGTCTATGGCGCATTCAGCAGTGCGGTGGTGGCAGGGCTATGGCATCATGTGAGTGGTATGACTTTATTCCTGTTGATTGTGGCGTGCTCTGTCTTGTTAACAATCATTATGTTATTGGCGCTATATGTACCACGTTGGTTGGGCTTTAGCCGAGCTGATCAAAAGACGATTTTCTTTTGTGGTTCTAAAAAAACCTTGGCGAGCGGCGTGCCCATGGCACAAATTTTATTTATTGGGCAGCCGATGGGGATGATAGTTTTACCGATTATGATCTTTCACCAGATTCAGTTGATGGTCTGTGGTGTGATTGCCAACCTTTGGGCAAAACAAAGCCGTGGGCAAGAATAGGGCGAGATGAATAGGTTCTTTTAAAATACCTTATATAGATGAAAAAAAATCATGAAAATTAAAAAAGGCATCTTCATTTTATTCTTGGGTATGAACACAGTCGTTCATGCTCAAGAGGATTTATCCGTAAATAGTAACCGTGATGTCATTGAAAAAATGCCGCTCATCAGCCTGCAGCCCATGTTGGATTTTTGTCGTGATCGACAACCACAGATGAATACGGAATTAGATCAGGCTTATCAAACTGCAAAGCTTAAATTAATTGCTGCGGTTCAGGCTGTCCGTTTTAATGGTGTAGAGCCATTAAAGGCAAAAGATGTTGATCTGTCAGTCGATGCACAATTTAAACAGCAGCTTCAAAGTATTTTAGAGGGTATGAGCAGATCATTACAGTCAGTAAATGCTACGACGTTTTGTCCTGCATTTATTGAAAGATTAAACCATTTTGATCAAGCCCAATTTCAGCGTACAGTCGAATTACAATATCAGAAATATTTAGAGCAAGCTCAACCTAAAGAGTAGAGCGATTCAGCCTTGAATATCTATTTATTAACATTAAAAAATCAGCTATAATTTGCCCCAACTTGTTGTGCTTAGCTCTGACGGTATCCGTCTCGGTGGGCCAAAAGAATGGTCTGTTATGGTGTTGGTCTGCTTTTTTAAGCCTTCCTTGTAGCGATACAAGAGTGATCAATTGCGATGACAGCTAAACCTTCTTAAATCTTAGGAGTAATCGACGATGCGCGCCGATATTCACCCAAAATATGAAACTTTAGTTGCTACATGTTCATGCGGTAACGTAATTGAAACTCGTTCAGCTCTTGGTAAAGAAACTATTTACCTAGACGTATGTTCTGCTTGCCACCCATTCTACACTGGTAAACAGAAAAGCGTTGACACTGGCGGTCGTATCGACAAATTCAAGCAACGTTTTGCTGGTATGTCACGTTCTATCAAACGTTAATATCCAAAACGAAAAACGGGCTTTATGCCCGTTTTTTTGTGCCGATAAAAAAGATAAACCTTAAATCGGCAATGTTCAGAACCTTATTGGTCCTGAACATCGATGAGATGGTCGAGTTTCTTCTGGAAATAATCGCCTTGAATAAAGCGAGCTTCGACATTCCAAGCATTGGCAAACAGTGTCATGTCATTTAATTCACGTAACATGATTTCAACAGTTTTGATTTCATGATAAGTGGTAATTTTTTCTTGGAGCTCTTGGCACGACTTATCGTTTGCAAGCATTTTGGTCAAACTTGAATCTAATGTTAAGCAGTGAACATCCATTTGGCGTAATAATGATTCACTAAACATCGAATGACCAAAATTGCGTAAAGCCAGTTCGGCACCATTTTTACGAAGTTCTACAAATGCTTTTTGAGCGGCATCGATATTGAGCTGAATGTCTTCTTCGGCAAATTGTAAAATCAGTGGATTTTTCAATTTACTACGAATAATCGTAATTAGTTTCGAAATAAACTCAGGGAAGGTGCGGTCGTTATATAGCACTTCTTTGTTCAGGTTAACGATTAATTTAGCTTCAGGGAACTGAGTGATGAAGTTGTGTAGCTGTTTACACGATTCAACCAAGATCCAACGATCCAATTTAATGGAAAGCTCCGAGTCTTCAGCTAACTCACGCAGTTGGGCGATATCTTTCCATTTATTTTCAAAAATAAAGCCGCTGGTTACTTCATAAGTATAAAGATGAGAATCTTCTTTATCATACAGTTGTTGATATTTAAGATGAATTTCACCGCGTTCTAAGCAGTTGCGAAGGGCCTTAATAACAGGAGCTTCATCACTAACGACAATCGGCGCAATTTGTGCTTCTGGTGTACCAAAATCCAAACTTGGTATATCAATTTCTAATGGAATAGTTAAATCGATTTCAGGTGCTTGTTGGTTGGTTGGTAGCGCAGTATTAAAGGCTTTCGCAATAAAGGTATCAAAATGTGCTTCATCACGAATATCGCTGTCTAAAACACTGTATCCTATGCGTAAATTTAATGGATAAGTTTCATTGTTTACACTGAGTAATTGAGGTTTGCTCAGGGTGTTAAGACCAATCAACTTAGACTCAAGTTTGAGCTGATTATCCGCTTGGAATAAGGCAACGATTGCACCATTATCTAAACTAAATAATGGAGCATGAGTCTGATCTTTCAAGAAGTCTTTAATATTGGTGAAATAGCTCTTATAAGTATTCCAATCTTTTTGAAAAATCGCATCAGAACAAGAAGCCAATGTAAATAGAACCAATGCATTTACATTAGCAGGTTGCTGGCCAATGGTGCGGTTGAGTTGTTGAAATGCTTTTGGTTTTTGTGGGCTAGCTTCAACTGGAGCGTTGCTTACAGCATTGCTGCTTTGACTGCCAATTTCAATTGCGAGCTGTAAAGCATCTTCTTCAGCCGCGGCAATAAATTCGAGTTTTAGTGGGTTTTGCCCAGCCACTGCGATATTTTGCGAAACAAGATCAAAACGTCCTAAATCGAGCTGTCCTTGGCTGATTTTTTTAAAGCGTTGCTTAAAGTCGTTGAGGTCAGTAGGTTGTAATAGATCGAGTAAAGGCAGACCAATTACATCATCTTCATTTTTTAGACCAAATAAAGTGAGATATTCAGCATTGGCTTGAATGTGAATGCCTTCTTGAATCACGGCAACCGCTTTACGACTATCTTCAACTAAAGACTGGGTTTGGATTTGAGCTGTTTCGAGCTCTTCCATTAAATGTTGCTGCGATTGTTGTAGGCGACTAAAGGATAAAGCACGGATTAAACCAAAATAGAAACTCTCAGGTTCAGCAATATCGACAATGTCATAAATCCCTTTTTTGACTAAACTTGCATATTGTTCTGCTTGATAGTCCTCGGGTTTAAGTAAAATAATCGGTAAATTCGGTTGGCTCGATAGTTGAACTAAACTTAAAGCTTGTTCATATTTTAAATCATAAGCACGTCCAAAAATGATCAAGTCCCAATTGAGATTCAGCTGTTTTTCGAAATTTTGTAAATCATCAAGTAATATGGCATGAACTTGATGTTCGCTGTCTGTCAATAAATCACGTATCTGGTTAAAACGTATTTGATTATCATCAATAATGAGTAATCGAGTTTCCGTACGTTTTAGTTTTTTGGATAGTAATGGATTTCTCACTTTAATGCTTCCCATAAGTCGTTATTTTTGATCTCATTGCTCTGTTTCGCAATATAGTCTTTAACGACATTTTCTTGCTCTTCATTCAATAATTCATATTCAAAGCGAATAAAGCTTTGTGTCACCAACTGCGCTTTGGTGAGATAGACTTTGATGTCTTCTTTGCCTAAGCGAAGGTGGATCGTTTGTTTCTCTCGGAAGAGATTTGCCCCAGGTAAAATTAAGGTCGTAGACACTTGATCAAGTTGTGTGGTCTGTACCAATAAAGCAGGTTGATGATTTGTTGTATTGCGGTCGGTACGAATATGGGCTGAACATGGATACAAATCTTGAGCCAGTACTTCGAGACCCAATTCCAAACTTTTTTCAGTCGATTGTTTGATCCAACGAACAACACCGCCACGCCATTGGCTTTGAGCATTTTCTTGGATCAAAATAAATTCGCCGGTTTTTAAATTAGCAGGGGTAGGGCCAGTCCATTTAATGCGATAACCATTCACACTAATATCTAATACGTCAGCGGTATGAATCTGTTTTGCTTCACGATCTAGCGCTTTCGCATTAGTCATGCCTGTTGGCATATTTGAATCATGCGAATTGACAAAAGAGGCTTCATTGTGGAATTGATAATTGCCTTCCAAATCTAAAGTTTCGTGGAAGTTTTTACCTTTAGAGAGATAGAAATGCGCCACCATTAAGCTAAAGCAAATATTAATTTGCGCAGAATATTCATAACGTTCATGACGGCGTTCAGTGTTGTTGGTCAAAATATTATGAATATGGAAATATAGCGCTGGAGTTAAAAATAACTTTTCATTTTTAGATAAATAATTGGCATTTCTAGTTTGCGTTTCGGTCAAATGATCGAGCAAGTTTTGCGTTGAAATGTATACATTGGCTTGATAAGACCGATCTTGTTTTGAGTTATAAATCGGTGGGTGATCTTTTTTCGTGTCTACAACATAGCGTGAAAGCGTGGTTTCTTTCGGTAGGATTTGAACCAATTTTGCCCAGTCAAAACTACATAAATACAAGCCTTGGATTTCAGCAGGGCGAATCTGATGATTATTGAAAATATCTAATAAGATTAATTGTGCATAAGCTTGAGCAATA
Source organism: Acinetobacter sp. YH12142 (assembly GCF_013418435.1). Classification (NCBI taxonomy): domain Bacteria; kingdom Pseudomonadati; phylum Pseudomonadota; class Gammaproteobacteria; order Moraxellales; family Moraxellaceae; genus Acinetobacter; species Acinetobacter sp. YH12142. Next base: position 190,142 of record NZ_VPCB01000004.1, read on the forward strand.
TTTGCAATTTGATGTTGAGTACCCAGTAACTGATTGACATTACTTTGATAGAAATTGTGTTCAATGGCACATTCAATCAGTTGATGTGCCGCAATCCATTGACCCGCCGTCGGTGTGGCATACAACATGTGTTGTTGATACAACAACAGTGTCAGTTGTTGCAACGCATAGTAGATTGATGCAATTCGAGCGGTTTGTAAGCTTTTTTTATGGCCGAATGAAAAGATCGAAAACTTTTGTTGATTAAGCTGCTGATTACATCGCTTGGCAATATCAATATAGATTTTGGCAAAGTGACTGCGTAAAAGCATAGCTAATTCAATGATTTGGTCATTACGATCCGTGGTAATGAGGCTTTGATTGGTAAAGTGTTTTTCTAAGCTCGTGAGCACACTTTCCATAGTCGGATGTAATATTTGAACCAAATCAAAACGTAACATCTCTTGGCATTTCAGCTCGGAGATTTCAAGTAAGGCATTGAATAAAGCTTTAGATGAGGTACCCAATTGTAAAATTGAAATACCGTTTAACCACTCTTGCAGACCTTTAGCATTGGTCGGACAAAAGCTTAATTTATCCAGCTTTAATTCAGTCGGATTGTAAAACGTATCTGAAGTATGCGTGGTCATCTTTATTATTTAACTCAAAAAGTTGAAGCCCCAAAAAGCGGTGTCTTGTTTTTTTCGCCCGCTATTTCCCGTACAAGTTTAGGAACCAAATAACCTGGTAGATTCTCTAAAACTTTTTTATAAATTAAATCAATATCCTGAGCTGGTGTATCAAAATGATGAGCACCTTTTACTTTATCCAGAACATGTAAATAATATGGCATTACACCTGCGTCGAATAAGCGGTAACTTAAATCGACCAATACATCTGCAGAATCATTAACCCCTTTTAATAAGACTGCTTGGTTCAGCACGGTGATTCCTTGTTTGACAAGCTGTTGAAGCTGGCTACACGTGAAGTCATCTAGCTCTGATGCATGATTTGAGTGTACCACTAGAATAATGCGTAGCCTACTGTTTTTTAAAATAGAAACCAGCTCTTCATCGACACGGTTGGGGATTACGATAGGAACTCGTGAATGAATTCTCAAAAATTTAATTTGTGGTAAAGTCGATAAACGTTCAATCCACACTTGAAGTTTACGATTTGATAGTGTGAGCGGGTCTCCACCACTTAAAATCACTTCATTAATATCGGGTTGTTGTTCGATATATTGCTTAATGTTTACCCAATCGTCATTTTTAGGCAGGTTTTCTTGGTAGGGAAAATGCCGGCGGAAACAATAACGACAATGGACCGCGCAGGCACCGGTTAAAGTCAGTAAAAAACGAGACTTGTACTTATGTAATACACCAGGCTGTTGGTTGGCTTGTTCTTCACCTAATGGGTCGGTAACAAAACCGGCGTGTTCTTCGAGTTCTAAATGATGCGGTAGGACTTGGAGTAAAAGCGGATCGAGCGGATTACCTTTTTGCATTTTTTCAACAAAAGCTCGCGGCACGCGTAGGCGAAACTCATCTGCTGCGAACTGAGCACCCGATAATAACTGATCATGCGAAAGTTCTAATACATCGAGTAATTCTTGAGGATTTGTTATCAAATCACTCAATTGGGTTTGCCAGTTTTGCTCTTGAAATAAATAGTTTATCATGCTGAATGTTTAAAAAATGCAGAAAGGTGAGTGGGGAATATTGCTGAAATTAATGCGTCGAACTTTGAAGTGTAAGCTGAAATAATTCCGATAAAGCTCACAACGGATGAAGCCTACGAAACATTTATTAAGTTTCAGTCAACAGCAATTTTACCTGTTTGTGGGCATTGTATAAACAAAGTTCTTTAATGTCTGAGTGTAAGTTAAGCAGCTTGACCCCTTTAATGGGGATTTTTTCGTTGCGACATGGTGCATTGGTCATTTAGAATACGCAATATCACATTAATGTGCATGTGGCAGCCAATGTTACAGTCAGTACTTGCTAAATGACATGTTACAGCCCATAGCATCTATAGATTAAAGTTAGTAAGTTTGGAGTGAGCCAGTCATGGCCTATTATTCTACGAATGATTTCAAGTCAGGCCTTAAGGTCATGCTTGACGGTAACCCATGTTCAATCATGGAAAACGAATACGTAAAACCAGGTAAAGGCCAAGCTTTTAACCGCGTAAAATTACGTAACCTTAAAACTGGTAAAGTTTTAGAAAAAACTTTCAAATCTGGTGATTCACTAGAAGCTGCTGACATCCAAGAAGTTGAAATGAACTACTTGTATAACGACGGTGAAATGTGGAACTTCATGGATCCAGAATCTTTCGAACAAATCGCTGCTGATAAAGTTGCTATGGGCGACGCGGCTAAATGGTTGAAAGATGACTCAAATGAACTCTGTACAATCATGTTATGGAATGGTGTTCCTTTAACTGTGAGCGCGCCCAACTTCGTTGTATTAAAAATCGTTGAAACTGATCCAGGTGTACGTGGTGATACTTCAGGCGGTGGCGGTAAACCTGCTAAGCTTGAAACTGGTGCAGTTGTACGTGTTCCATTATTCGTACAGCAAGAAGAAAGCGTTCGTGTAGACACCCGTACTGGTGACTATTTAGAACGTGCATAATGGTTTAAAAATAGACTATTATCGAAAGGGATGAAGTGATTCATCCCTTTTTTTATACCTATTGGTTTAAATTTTTATGCCAAAGTATTAGATGAAAAAGCCCATAACAGGAGTAGAGTTTCAAGGGAAGAAACAGCAGTACCTCGAACAAGAAAAATCAAGCTGATTTATTTCAACATTTATGAGGGATTGAGATGGAAACCATTCAACCGAAGTCAGGAATGGCTTCAAAGATTATCTGGCTGTTTGTAGCCATTCTAGGTGCCGTTTCATTCGGTATACTAGCACTCAGTCGAGGCGAGCATGTCAATGCAGTTTGGCTGATCCTTGCAGCAATCTGTGTGTATAGCATTGCGTATCGTTTTTATAGTTTATTTATTGCCAATAAAGTCTTTGAACTGAATGAGCGACGTTTAACGCCTGCCCATCGCTTAGCTGACGGATTGGATTATGTACCGACCAATAAAAGCGTTCTATTTGGTCACCACTTTGCTGCGATTGCAGGTGCTGGCCCTTTAGTTGGACCGATCCTTGCTGCGCAAATGGGTTATTTGCCGGGAACAATTTGGCTCTTGGTGGGTGTTGTACTGGCTGGTGCGGTTCAAGACTTTTTAGTCTTATTCATCTCGACGCGTCGTGATGGTCGTTCACTCGGTGAAATGGCAAAACAAGAACTAGGTTCTTTTGCTGGAATCATCGTGATGCTTGGTGCACTTGGCGTGATGATCATCATTCTTGCGGTACTTGCTTTGGTTGTTGTAAAAGCGTTGACCAACAGTCCGTGGGGTGTTTTCAGTATCGCGGCCACAGTGCCGATTGCGATTTTCATGGGTATCTACATGCGATTTATCCGTCCGGGTAAAATTGCAGAAGTGTCGATCATTGGTTTTGTACTGATGATGGCAGGGATTATCTATGGTGGTGACATTGCACAGCATCCTTATTGGGGTCCATTCTTTACACTTTCAGGTACTGAACTAACTTGGTGGTTGATTGGTTATGGTTTCGTGGCATCAGTATTACCCGTTTGGTTACTGCTTGCACCACGTGATTACCTATCTACTTTCTTGAAAATTGGTGTTATTGCAGGTTTGGCAATCGGGATCATGTTTGCTTTACCTGAAATGAAAATGCCAGCGGTAACGCATTTTATTGATGGTACGGGTCCTGTATTTGCAGGCTCAATGTTCCCATTCTTGTTTATTACCATTGCCTGTGGTGCAATTTCAGGTTTCCATGCGCTCGTTTCTTCAGGAACGACACCGAAGCTTGTGAATAATGAAAAAGATATTCGCATGATCGGTTATGGCGGCATGTTGATGGAGTCTTTTGTTGCGATCATGGCTTTGGTCTGTGCAACGATTCTTGAGCCTGGTGTGTATTTTGCGATTAATGCGCCAGCAGCTGTGATTGGTACAACGGTTGAGTCCGCTGCAGAAGCAGTTCGTACATTAGGCTTCGTGGTAACACCTGAAGCATTGACCTTACTTGCACAAGAAGTGGGTGAAAATTCGATTCTGTCTCGTACAGGTGGTGCGCCAACATTTGCGATTGGTATGGCTCACATTATTACGGAAATTTTCAATAACCGTTCAATGATGGCATTCTGGTATCACTTTGCGATTCTATTCGAAGCACTCTTCATTTTAACTGCTGTGGATGCAGGTACGCGTGCATGTCGTTTCATGGTGCAAGATACAGTGGGTATCGTAGTTCCTGCGGTTAAAAACTCACATAATTTCTTCGGAAATCTGTTGGGTACCGCTGTGGCTGTCGCAGGTTGGGGCTTCTTCGTTTACCAAGGTGTGGTTGATCCACTTGGCGGTATTAATAGCTTATGGCCGCTATTTGGTATTGGTAACCAAATTCTTGCTGCGATGGCATTGATTTTGGGTACAGTGATTTTATTTAAGATGAAAAAACAAAAGTATGTTTGGGTAACGATTATCCCAACAGTATTCTTGTTTATTACTTCAATGACCGCTGGTTGGCAGAAGATTTTCCACGAAAATCCAAAGATTGGTTTCTTGGCTCAAGCAGATCGTTTTAACGCAGCCATTGCGAAGAATGAATTGTTGGCACCTGCGAAAACCATGGCTGAAATGCATACGGTTGCATTGTCGAATCAAATCAATGCCGGTCTTTGTGCATTCTTTATGATTGTGGCATTTGTGATGTTATTTGCAGCGATTGGTGTGGTGCGTCGTGCTTTGGCAAATCCAAATCCATCGGTGAATGAAGCAGAAGCGATTTACCGTGACCCAGCTGAAATTAATCCGTCGAATTCAGCACATTAATAGGGGAATATGAATGAACCTGAAGTTTGCAAAAAGTGGAAAAACGGTGATTTATAAAATCATTAAAATGACCATTATGTCGCAGAAGGATCTAATTCTGAACCCGAAAAATTGGTCACGTATTGCGACGTTGTGGCAACGTTTACAGCAAAGCTTCCGCCTGATGGTGGGTGTGCCAGATTACCAAAACTATTTGGAACATATGGCAAAACATCATCCTGATTTGGAAGCGATGGATGCAAAAACATTTTATCGTCACTGTGTAGATGCACGTTATCCATCAGCTGGTGGTGACATGAAGAAGTGTCCTTGCTAATGCTTTGACTTGTGCTAAAAATCCAATAAAAAAGCGTTCTTCGGGACGCTTTTTTTTTGCTGAATTTTGATCAGTCGAAGCGAAAACAACGTTTTTGTATACTCAATAAATATCAAGCGTATGTATTTAAAGTATTGAACTGGGTATGGCTTGGAGATAAACACTGTATTTTTAAATAAAACCCTGTATGTTAGTCATTCATTTAACTTTTTTATTGGGGAATAAAAGGTGTTTTGGGGATCAGAGAAAAGCCAACAAAATAATACATCAACGCTTTTAAGTGAGCAGAGCCTTGCGCCTTTTTACCCGAAAATAAATACATTCCTCGAACAAATTAACCAAATTATTTTGGATAAAAATCAGCAAACCAAATTGGCTTTAGCTTGTCTATTGGCTGGTGGGCATGTGCTATTTGAAGACTTACCTGGTTTAGGAAAAACGACATTATCTAGCGCCTTGTCACATTTGGCGGGATTAAAGTTTCAACGGATTCAATTTACCAATGACATGCTGGCCAGCGATGTGATTGGGGTAAATATGTTTAATCAAAAAGAACATCATTTTGAGTTTAAATCTGGGCCGATTTTTACCCAAATTTTATTGGCAGATGAAATCAACCGTTGTAGTCCAAAGACCCAAAGTGCTTTATTGGAAGCGATGGAAGAGGGCTATGTGACGGTCGACGGTGTGCGCTATGCTTTGCCTCAACCATTTTGGGTGATTGCGACACAAAACCCTTTATTTCAAAGTGGTACTTATGCCTTACCTGAGTCCCAGTTGGACCGGTTTTTAATGCGTTTGTCTTTAGGTTATCCATCGCGTCAGGCAGAGAAATTATTGCTCCAACAAACTTCACGCCATGATCTGATTGCGGCATTAGCACATATCTTTAATGAAGCAGAAATTTTACAACTACAAGGCTTTGTCGAGCAGATACATCTGAGTGATCGTTTAATGGATTACATTTTGGATCTTGCTGCTGAGACACGTAAGGGGAGACATGGTCTTTCTACTCGTGGTGTTTTAGCCTTAAAAAAAGCTGCGCAAGCCTATGCGCTGATTGAGCAGCGAAATTATGTGAATCCTGACGATGTACAAGCCGTTTTTACAGCTGTGGTATCTCATCGAATTGGGTTGTCAGATCTTGAAGCCTTTAAGCTTTTAGAACAAGTTTCGATTCAATAAAGGAGTTGAACCTTGGCTTCAATGTGGCAGCAATGGATTGAACGTCGATTTAAAATCGATCAGCACAAGCAGCTGACTCAAAAAGATGTCTTGATCTTTATCTATCAGCAAGGCTACTTGTATTTGGTATTAATTTTCATCACTTTTATTGCAGGTGTGAATTATGCCAATAATTTGATTTTAGGCTTTTGCTTTTTAATTAGCGCCGTATTGAGTATTAGTTTCTATATTACTTTTAAGCAGCTTCATGCGTTGCAGATTCAAATAAATGTTGTTGATACACCGCAAGCAGGTGAATTACTCTCGGTCGAAATTTACTTTAAGCAAGATGCTGAACAGGCGCGATATTTGTGGATTAAAACTGAAAATCAGCTACATAAATTATTGTTCAATACGCAACAGCATGGCTTTCAATTAAATTTTACAACCAGCCAACGCGGTTTTTTTCAGATTCCACCCATACAAATTTATAGTGTTTATCCCTTTGGTTTGGTTCGGGCCTGGACGTATTTGTACGTACAGCAACCAGCGTGGGTTGCACCTCAAGCCAGTTGGCATTCCGTTGAAAATAAGCAACAACAGCAAAACTTTGAACCTGATCTTGATGAATTTCGCGAATTACGGAGTTTTCAGACGGGGGATTCACTTCATGCGGTGTCTTGGAAACAAGCAGCACGAGGACAAGGCATGTATGTCAAAGTTTTTGAGCAATATGAAGATCTAAAGAAATTAGAGATCCATTATCACCATATGCCAGCTCAAAGTCATGAAGAAAAACTTAGCCTCATGATGGGGTTAGTCGAGCAGGCTGAGCAAAATCACGATCACTATGCACTGTATTTACCTAATGCTGAGTTAGCATCAGGCACTGGAACACTGCATTTTTCCGAAGCTAAACGGTTATTGGCGCAGGCTTGATTTATGATTGAAAATACCATACGCCGCTCCATACTACTCACTTTAGCTTTGGTGCTCATTGCGCAAATGCTTTATATACCAGTGGTGACATCATTAGTATTTTTAGTCATTTGGCTTATTTTATTACTCAATACCCGCGCCAGTAAAAAACCATTTTCTAAAATTTTAACTTATGTGCTGACATTGACAGCATTATTTAGCATTTATATAAGCCATAAAACCTTTATTGGTGTTGATGCAGGGGTTGCAGTACTCAGTACATTTTTATTTGCTAAATCTTTAGAAACAAAAACACGTCGTGATGTAATTATTTTATTTAACTTTGCGATGTTTGTGATTGCCAGTAGTTTTTTGTTTAGCCAGTCTTTTGCCATGGCATTGGTTATTTTATTGGCGTTGTTGAGCTGTTTTATTGGGTTGTACCGTTTACAGACCGTTGGTTTTAGCCAAGACTCAAGCGGTGAAATACAGGCGATTAAACAAGATATTGGGCATGTGGGAAAATTTATTGGCTTAGCTGTTCCATTTTTTATTTTACTGTTTCTCTTTTTTCCACGCCTGCCACCGCTATGGCACATTCCTATTCCTGAAAATAAAGCCACAACAGGGATCAGTGACAGCATGTCTCCGGGTGATATTGCTGAGTTATCACAGTCGAGTAGTTTGGCTTTTCGTATAATTGGAGATATTCAAGCCTTGCCACCACGTACAGAGCTGTATTGGCGGGCGATGGCATTAGATGAATATGATGGTTCTAAATGGACCAGTCATTTTTTTAACCAGAACGTTATACAGCTGAATCCAGCCGAGTTAAAACCCAAGCGGACATTGAATTATCAATATTTGGCCGCCGATCCAAGGGTGATGTGGATTATGTCGTTGGAGCAATCCGTTCCCAACGAAGCACGTTTTGCTTTAGGTCAAGATGGTCGAATTACACCCTACCGATTAACAGCACGTACAGAGCCGATTCAACTGAAATGGTTAGGAAGTGCAGAGCCGCCACAAATAAAAAATGTGGCTCTACTTGAAAAATTAAACACTCGCTATGTTGAACACTTGGATGTTCAATCACAACGATTGGCCCAAACATTATGGCAGCGAAGTCATCAAAATCCTGAGCGTTATATTGCCGAAGTTTTGCAATGGTATAAACAAAATCGCTTTGCATATACTTTAAGCCCAGGTGTATTGGGGCAAAATCGGATAGATAATTTTTTATTTGGATCAAGACAGGGCTTTTGCGAACATTTTGCTTCGAGTTTTGCAATGTTGATGCGCTATGTAGGTGTTCCATCACGTATTGTCGTGGGATATCAAGGTGGTCAGTTAGCACCAGATGGAAAAAGTTGGGAAGTTCGTCAGCTCGATGCACATGCGTGGACAGAGGTTTATGTCAATCAACATTGGCGTCGAATTGATCCTACAGCCATGATCGCACCTCAGCGTATCGATGGTGGGATGCAGGATTATATGGAACAAGATCGGACAATTTTTGGGAGACAGCAGTCGACTTGGGCCTATCAACAATTTTCGATGTTGAAAAAAGTCCGTGTATGGAGTGATTATGCGAGTTACCAATGGCAGAGCAAAGTGGTGGGTTACAATGCAGAATCGCAGCAACAATGGTTTAAAAAGCTCGGTACAAATTCTGCTTATGCAGGTGGGTTACTTCTTATTTTGAGTATTGGTGGCATTGTAGCATTATATTTTATATGGATTTTGTGGAAAAAAAGAAAAAGCCTAAGCCCTCTTGAAAGAGAAATTGCCAAGTTTGCAAAGAATTTACCTTTGAGCCAGCAAAAAGGGGGGGCTGAAAGTTTTAGGCATTGGCTACAACGTTTGGCTGAAAATGTACCTGAACATGAAAGGCGTTCATTTGAACAATCCATCAAGTTATTTGAGCAGGAAATTTATGTAGGTACCGCGCTAAGTTCTCATGATATTCAATATTTTAAGGCTTTGCTTAAAACTTGTACGCAAAGTTTAAAAAACTCAGAAAAGGGCTTGTCATAAAAAATAAAAATGAATATGATTCTACGCATTCTAGGTTTATAGCTCAGTTGGTTAGAGCGCTACGTTGACATCGTAGAGGTCACCAGTTCGAATCTGGTTAAACCTACCAAATTCAAAAAGCAGAATCAAAATTATTCTGCTTTTTTTTATCTGAAATTATTAGGGTCTGTTGACATTTACTGTTCATAATTAACCCTATAAAGGTAGCCATAAAAATATACAGGCTAAAGCAACAGAACTTTGATAATTCCTTTTGAGCTTGTCATATCGAGTAGCTATTCCTCTAAATTCCTTTAATCTGCAAAACATATTTTCAACTAAATGCCTGATTTTATATAAATACCAGTCCATATGGTCATTGTTCGATTGGCTATTCGTTTTCCTTGGTATATTCGCTTTAGTCCTTGTTTTCCTGATCTGTTCACGCAGTGATTCTGAATCATAGCCTTTATCTGCGCATACCACTTTTGTCTTTTTTAAATCTAATGTTGATATTAAATCATGTGCAACTTTAACATCATGTGTGGTTCCATCGGTAATCATGAAATCAATAGGATTGCCATGTGCATCAACAATCAAATGTATTTTTGAGGAGTTTCCTCCTACACTTTTAGAAATAGATTGATTCGCTATGCCGGCAGAATGTTGATGAGCACGTACATGAGAGCCATCAATAAAAATCCACTCCATATCGGGGCATGAGGCTAGTAATTTGAATAATCTAAGTAACTTACCGCTGCTTGACCAACGATTAAAACGTTTGAAAATAGAGTTTGAATGACCAAAACAAGAAGGAATATCTCGCCACGGACAGCCTGTTCTAATTCTATAGAGAATAGCTTCAATAAAATTGCGTAAATTTGAGTTGTGGTGAATGGATAAATTACGCAGAATAACTTTCAACTTTTGCCAGTGTTGATCTGTCAGCATGGTACGAGGCATAGCGAATAGTAAAATTGGGTTTGGTGATTTGATTTTACTACTTCGCTATTTTTTTAAGCTAAAAGTGTCAACACACCCTAATTAAAGTGTTATTAAGACTATAGTTAAATCAAATCTACTTATATGTAAGGTGTTCTTCGCAATCGTTTTCAATCGTATTTGGCTTGAATAGATTCATATGGATTGAGTCGTAAAATCATCATGAGATGGAATTGGGTGTAAATGCATCTATGTGCAAATACATCAATTTGGATATTGATTGTTTAAGTGATTAAGCCAAACTTCTTTGGCTCATATTTCTGCGTTTATGACTATATAGCAGTGCTTTATACAATGTGTGCTTTAGCGGATTGTTTGAAACAAAAGAGCCGCATTCTATGCGGCTTTTAATTGAGCAAATATATTATGCCGCTTCAGCTTCTAAAATTTCAAAGTCATGGGTAATTTCTACACCACCATCCATCAGCATTTTACTAGCAGAACAGTATTTTTCAGCAGAAAGTTCAACCGCTTTCGCAACTTGCTTTTCCTTCACGCCATGACCAGTGACTACAAAGTGCAAATGAATTTTAGTGAATACAGCAGGAATAGTGTCGGCACGTTCTGCATTTAATTCACAACGAACATCAGTAATGTCTTGGCGTGCTTTCTTTAAAATCGTCACAATATCGAAAGATGCACAACCACCAAGTCCTGTTAAAATCAGTTCCATTGGGCGCGGACCACGGTTTTCACCGCCATATTCTTGTGATCCATCCATCATAACAGTGTGACCACTTTGAGTTTTTGCTTCAAAAGCAACATTCTCTAGCCAATGAACACTAGTTTGCATTGCAAGTCCCTAAAAAAAGCTATAAATTTACGCAGTACCTGTACACTAACATAAATTGAGTTGATAAGGAATTTCAACTCTTACGTGTGACAAGTTCACTTTAGGTCTTGTGCGATCTATAAATTATCCATATTCGGAAACTGTTAGCATGACTTCAAACTTTTCACAACTTAGCACAGATGCGCTATCTCCGGGGCAGTTACCTGAGTCGGTGAAGGCATTATTAAAACGTGCATATATCAATCGTTACCCAAAACGTACAACAATCGTTGATGCGGGCTCAGAATCTAAATCTTTGTATTTAATTCTTAAGGGTTCAGTATCTATCATTTTACGCGAAGATGATGAGCGTGAAATTGTGGTTGCGTACTTAAATGCGGGTGACTTTTTTGGGGAAATGGGTCTATTCGAAGCAAATGCACAGCGTACTGCAGAAGTGCGTACGCGTGATGTATGTGAAATTGCTGAGATTACCTATGAAAACTTTCATGAATTAAGCAAACAATACCCAGACTTAAGTTATGCGGTATTTGCACAGCTTGTACGTCGTCTTAAAAATACGACACGGAAAGTCACTGACCTTGCGTTTATTGACGTGTCAGGTCGTATTGCACGTTGCTTAATTGATTTATCTTCACAACCAGAAGCAATGATTTTGCCGAATGGTCGTCAGATTCGTATTACTCGTCAAGAGATTGGTCGTATTGTGGGTTGTTCCCGTGAAATGGTTGGTCGTGTTCTAAAAACACTTGAAGAACAAGGTATGATCGAAACTGATGGTAAAGCGATTCTAATTTTTGATGCATCGCTTGAAGAGAAAAGCCAATTGGCTTCTGACGAATTTGACGACGAAGAATAATCATTCTTCCAAATCTAAAAAAGCAAACTCAGGGGTTTGCTTTTTTTATGTCTATTCATTTCTCACTATTTTAGCGGAAGAAACCTTTCTCACATTTTTTGACAAATAAACAGAAAATTATGATTTAAACAAAGCCGATATCTTAGGTAAGCTACTTCGTGACTTATATATTGATATTTAAAATAAAGAGGGAATTTGCGGCATGCAATTTAAACCATTGGCACATACAGGCATATTAGTTCCAGAAATTTGTTTAGGCACCATGACGTTTGGTGAACAAAACACCCAAGCAGAAGCTTTCGAGCAACTGGATTATGCTTTAGAGCGTGGTCTTAACTTTTGGGATACTGCAGAAATGTATCCTGTCCCACCGAAACCTGAAACCCAAGGTTCAACTGAGACTATTATTGGTAACTGGATTGCAGCTCGCGGTGGACGCGATAAATTAATCTTAGCTTCAAAAATTGCAGGTCCGTCACAAGGTGGCAGTCATATTCGAGATGGGCAAACCAAATTTATTGCTTCGGAAATTGAGTCTGCTCTAGATCAATCTCTTCAGCGCTTACAAACAGATTACCTTGACTTATACCAGCTGCATTGGCCGCAACGACCAACCAACTTTTTCGGTAAATTGGGTTTTGGCAATGCCGAAGCGAACAATACGCAAACCATTACCAATTTAGAAGAAACATTGGTTGCTTTAAGTTATGAGGTGAAAAAAGGCCGAATTCGTACTATTGGACTCTCCAATGAAACACCATGGGGAACTTTAAAATTCCTACAACTTGCAGAAAAGCATGGTTTAGAAAAAATTGTCAGTGTGCAAAATCCGTATAGTTTATTGAACCGTACTTATGAAATAGGTTTATCTGAAATTGCACACTACGAAGGCGTGGGCTTATTGGCATATTCTCCATTGGCATTTGGTTATCTAACAGGTAAATTCCGTCATGGTGCGCGTCCTGCCAATGCTCGAGTGACACTATTTTCACGCTTTAGCCGCTATTCAAATGCGGAGAGTGAATGGGCAACAGAACAATATGCACAATTGGCAGAACAGCATGGTTTAACGTTGACACAGTTAGCACTAGCATTTATTAAGCAGCAATTTTTTGTCACCAGTACAATTATTGGTGCGACAAATCTAGATCAGTTGAAAGAAAATATTGATGCTTTTGAGGTGAATTTATCAGAAGACATTTTAAAAGGGATTGAAGCTATTCATCGCCAACAGCCAAATCCTGCACCTTAAGCTGAACTTTTTAGTGGATTAAGCAAAAGCCTGCATGTAAATGTGGGCTTTTTTGACATTTGTATTATTTAAGCAAATGGAAAATCATTGAATTTTATTGTCAGAAAGTCAGTTGAGTTGACAAGAAAATTGCCTAAAAATACATATGTATTTAAACAATATAATAAAGTACTAAATTCTTCAATAAATGACTTGAAAAGTATTCTATTTATACCAATATTATAATTGAGATTTATCTTTATCTTAAAATTAACTCATTGAAAAATATTTGAAAAATGTATTTGAAATTTTAAATATGACTCCCATATATGCTTCAAGTACAGAATTTGTTGTGAGGAATAACAAGAATGCGATTCGAAAAATTCACAAACCGTTTGCAGCAAGCATTATCCGATGCCCAATCTTTAGCAATGGGGAAAGACCATACAGCCATTGAAGGAATCCATATTCTTTCGACATTGCTTGAAGAGCCTTCGAACCAAAGCTTGTTACAACAGGCAGGTGCTAATCTTCCTGAGTTAAAAACCAAACTTCAGCAAGCCCTACAGGATACCGCCACCATTGCGACGCCGACAGGGGACATCAACCTAAATCCTGAAGCAGTCAAAGCGCTAAATTTAGCCGATAGTTTTGCGCAAAAAGCTGGAGATGAGTTTCTTTCTACAGATTGGGTGATTCTCGGTTTAGCTGAAACGGGTAAAACCAAAACCTTATTAAATAGTGTAGGCGTAACGACAGATAAATTACGTAGTGCAATTGAACAAATACGAGGCGGTGAACAAGTCATGAGTAATAACCACGAAGATCAACGTGATTCACTCAACAAATATACCTTAGACCTCAATGCACGTGCATTAGAAGGTAAGCTAGATCCGGTCATTGGTCGTGACGAAGAGATTCGCCGTACCATTCAGGTTTTATCACGCCGTAGTAAAAACAACCCCGTACTGATTGGTGAGCCGGGTGTGGGTAAAACTGCAATCGTTGAGGGCTTAGCACAGCGTATCGTCAATGGCGAAGTTCCTGAAAGTCTGAAAGGTAAACGTGTACTTTCACTCGACCTTGGTTCATTGCTTGCAGGTGCAAAATACCGTGGTGAATTTGAAGAACGTCTTAAAGCCGTTCTAAAAGATTTGGCCAAATATGATGGCGAGATCATTCTCTTCATTGACGAATTACATACGCTTGTTGGCGCAGGTAAAGGTGATGGTGCAATGGATGCAGGGAATATGCTTAAACCTGCGTTGGCACGTGGCGAACTTCGCTGTGTAGGTGCAACCACCTTAGATGAGTACCGTCAATATATCGAAAAGGATGCGGCATTAGAACGCCGTTTCCAAAAAGTGATTGTTGATGAACCGAGCGTGGAAGACACCATTGCGATTTTACGTGGTCTAAAAGACAAATATGCAACCCATCATGGTGTGCAAATTTTAGACTCTGCAATTATTGCTGCGGCAAAAATGTCGCACCGTTACATCACAGACCGTCAGTTGCCAGATAAAGCCATTGATTTGATTGATGAAGCAGCATCACGAATCAAAATGGAAATTGACTCAAAACCTGAGCCACTTGACCGTTTAGACCGCCGTTTAATTCAGTTAAAAATGCAACTTGAAGCCGTAAAAAAAGATGCGGATTCGGTGTCGAAGGCTGAAGTTGAGCATTTGGATAAACAAATTGCTGAAGTTCAAAAAGAATATAGCGATTTGGAAGAAGTGTGGATTGCGGAAAAACGTCTGGTTGACGGAACGAATCAAGCTCAAATTGAGTTAGATAAAGCACGTACTGCCTTTGAAAAAGCACAACGTGAAGGTGATTTAGCAGAAGCGAGCCGTTTGCAATATGGAGTCATTCCTGAGTTGCAAAAACGCTTGAATGAAGAAGAAATTGCGGAGGTGAATGAAGAGCCGAAACTGATTCGTACCAAAGTCACTGAAAATGAAATCGCTGAAGTGGTAAGTGCAGCTACAGGTATTCCTGTTGCAAAAATGCTACAAGGTGAACGTGAAAAACTCTTACACATGGAAGAGTTCTTACATAACCGTGTAGTCGGTCAAGATGAAGCGGTCGTAGCAGTATCAAATGCGGTGCGTCGTTCTCGTGCAGGATTATCCGATCCAAACCGCCCAAGTGGTTCATTCTTATTCCTTGGTCCAACAGGTGTAGGTAAAACTGAGTTAACCAAAGCTCTAGGTAACTTCTTATTTGACAGTGATGATGCGATTATTCGTATCGACATGTCAGAGTTTATGGAAAAGCATTCGGTGAGCCGTTTAGTGGGTGCTCCTCCGGGCTATGTGGGCTATGAAGAAGGCGGTGTATTAACTGAGGCTGTACGTCGTAAACCTTATAGTGTGGTGTTGTTTGATGAGGTTGAAAAAGCCCATCCAGACGTCTTTAACATCTTGCTTCAAGTGTTAGATGATGGTCGATTAACTGACTCGCAAGGTCGTGTGATTGATTTCAAAAACACCGTAATCGTGATGACCTCGAACTTAGGTTCAACCGATGTTCGTGAATTAGGTGAAAACCCGTCGAAAGACGAAGTTCGTGCTGTGGTCATGGCTGCTGTATCTGAACATTTCCGTCCTGAATTTGTGAACCGTATTGATGAGCTGGTGGTTTTCCATTCTTTACAAAAAGCGCAAATTCGTGGCATTGCAGATATTCAGTTGGATCGTTTACGTTCACGTTTGGCTGACAAAGACATGAGTTTGGCAGTTGAAGATAGTGCCTTTGAGTTACTTATCGATGCTGGTTTTGACCCTGTATATGGTGCACGTCCTCTAAAACGTGCCATCCAACAACAAGTTGAAAATACACTGGCACAGAAAATCTTGTCAGGCGCGTTCCAACCGGGCGATACGATTGTTGTTCAAGCGGAAGGAGATCACCTAAGTTTTGACAAGATGAAACTCAATTAAAAGGTACAAATTAGCCACGTTCAGTTGTAAAAACAGAAACCCGGTTTAGGCCGGGTTTTTTTATTTTACGCTTTTCGTGATTTTCGTTTAAATACGTAAAGTTGATTGCATTTCATCATTTTCACCCACTAATATGACGTCCGCACGCATCCAACGAGATGACTGTGTTCTGTAAAACAAAAACAATATCGCGCGTTCATCAAGAATGAATGGCAACAGGAAATTATGATTATGATGGAATTTAAACTGCTTAGGCAGATCAAAAAAGAACCTTATAGTTTATATAAACATACTGGTGACATCACTGTTCAAGAACTCAAACGCATGTATGGTATTTATCAAAAGTATTATGCCAATACCCGTTATGAAATTTTTGAACGCGACTTCTTAGAAAAAACCGGTGTTTTTTTTATTATTGAACCGAAAAATAATCAAATTGTCGGATTTTCGACGGTTATGGAACGTGACTTTGTTGTTGATGGTAAAGCCCGACATGCTTTTTTCAGTGGAGATACCATTATTGAGAAAGAGTATTGGGGAAATCGTGCATTAACTAGAGCAATGTTCCGTTATATTATTAGTTTTAAATTTCGTCATCCAAGAACACCTATATATTGGATTTTAATCTCTAAAGGCTTTAAAACTTATCTGCTCTTAGCCAATAACTACTACAGCTACTATCCACACTATGGTGAGAAAAATGCTCATCTCAAAGACTTTGTTGAATCGTACTGTAAAGAATACTTCTCAGAATATTATAACCACGAAACGGGTCTGCTGAATTTTGGCGAAGACTATCAACCACTCAAAGCAGATGTTGCGCCCATCACCCATGAAATGCGCGAAAATAATACCAAGATAGCTTTCTTTGAAGATAAGAACCCAACTTGGGTCGATGGAACAGAACTTCCGTGCATTGGTGAATTACGCTGGAGCGATTTATACCGTTATGTGAATCGATTCTTAACCAAGACCACCAGTGTGAGCAAACATGATAGCAAGTTACGTTATAAGTCACGTACATTACATATTGCGACAGGTTCTGACTCGAAGGTGGCCTAATGGGATTGCTTCTCACCACTGCACATCAAGTTTTGAATATTGCCTGCCGCAAAGCGTTTCAACGCTATACACAGCAGGCAAATCAGCTAGAAAATGTGCAACGTAAAAAATTAAGCCATTTTTTAAAGCAGCACATTTCGCAAAATTTAAGCTATGAGCAATTTGCCAAAAAGTATCCGCTTTCTCGTTATAGCAATTGGAAAAGCCAAATTGAACAATCCAGACAAAGTGGCAAAAATAGTTTGGGGCCTGAAAAAATTGTACGGTTTCAACCGACCAGTGGGTCGAGTGAAGCAATTAAATTCATTCCCTATACTCAGGCTTTTTTAGATGAATTGGATGAAGCTATTGGGTTGTGGCTCACCAATTTATATCGCACTCATCCACAACTGAAAAATTCAACACATTATTGGTCGGTTTCATGGTTGCCTGAAAGCCAGCGAAAGCTTTTAGAAAATAGTAATTTGAATGATGACAGTGCGCTGCTTAATCTGTCGAAGCGAGTGCTGAGTAAAATTACCCAATCGGTACCGACTGAAATTGCGATGGCGAATTCAGCCGAAGATGCCATGTTTGCAACCGCGGTGTATCTCGTTGCAGATAAGCATTTAGGCATGATTTCGGTATGGAGTCCTACATTTGCTTTGCAATTGTTGGATATCATTCATGAACATCAAGCTGAAATTGTGCAGGTCTTAAAAACTGGACAATGGCAACGTGAGGGTTTGAGTTTTCTGCAAGTTCCTAAATCTTGTCAACAATGCTATCGCTTACAAGACTTGGATTTGACCCAAGCAACTGCGTGGAAAAAACTGTGGCCTAAACTCAGTCTGGTTTCGAGTTGGGATACTGCGAGCGCAGAGCAGTGGGCAATACAACTCCAGCAACGAATTGCAGGTGTGGCATTTGAAGGTAAAGGTTTATGGGCAACTGAAGGCGTGGTGACGATTCCATTTGCAGAGCGTTTTACCTTAAGTTATCAGTCACATTTTTATGAATTTATTTTGCAAGACAGCCAAAAAGTGGTGCCATCGTGGCAACTGAAAGTAGGCGATATTGTTAGTCCTGTGATCACGACAGGTTCAGGATTAATTCGTTATGTGATTGATGATGAATTAGAAGTCACCGACTTTTATCAGCAAGTGCCATGTTTTAAATTTTTAGGTCGAAAAATGACGGTTGATTTGGTCGGAGAAAAGCTCGACCACAATGCTGCAGTTAAAGTCCTTGCAGAGTTTAAACAAGCGGATTATTTGCCGATTAGTATCTTGGGTATCGAACAATGTTCGGTTAAAAAACCGCACTATATTTTACTCAGTGAAGGCAATGTAGACAAACAACCATCCGCTCAAGCACTAGACCGTTTGCTTAAACATAATTTTCATTATGAATTGGCACGCGATCTAGGGCAGTTGGATGAACCTGAAGTGGTACATGTACAAGATGCTTGGGACTACTACAAAACACTAGCCATGAACAATGGCATGATTGAAGGGAATATTAAGCCTGAGCCGCTTAAGAAAATGAAAACAAAAATAATTGAGTATTGAGATGGATATCGATGTGTTAGATGCACCGTTCGACGAAACGGCGTTATATCATTCAAAGAATGAGACTAAGTTTGCGGTTCGAAATGCGACTGTCGAAGATGATGAGCAACTAATGAAAATTAGTGCTGAGACTGTGCCAAGTAATGGCATTACCTTATCTTATGAACGTCACCCGAGTTATTTGGCTGCTAGCCATGCACAGTATAATCGACCAGATTTAAAAGTGGTTGTCCCTGTGGATGATCCAACTATTGTAATTGCGATGATGAATTTGGGATGGCGTTATTGTTATATCAATGGTCAGCCTGACCTGATGCGTTATGTCGCCGATTTAAGAATGAATCCAGCGTATCGTGGTGCTAAAGTCATGCGCTTATTAATGGACTATGTCCATGATGAAATCCCCCAAGATACGATTTTTGAAAGTGTAGTTTTAAACGCCAATATTGTCGCAGCTAGTATTTTACATCATGAAAGATCAGGTTTTCCGTTGCCATATTTTTATGACGAAATCCGAACCTTTACTGTTTCACAAGCAGTGAAACCAAAAGCTTTCAATCAATATCAATTTAAAACGCTGACTGCTGAACGTGTAGATGAAGCAAATGATTTCATTTTAAAAATGAAAGACCATTATAATTTTTTACCTAGCTATGATTTTAATGCGTTGGTTGATGGTCAAAATCCATTTTGGGCAGGCTTAAATCTGGACGATTTTTATTTGATTTATGATCAGCACAATCAGTTGGTTGGACTCTATGGATTATGGAATCAAAAGAGTTTTAAACAAACCCGCGTAATCGACTATTCGCGTTCATTAAAGTTGATGAAGCCGTTTTATAATGCCTATGCCAGTGTGCGTGGTGTGTTATCACTGCCAAAAATTCATGGAACCTTTGATTATTTAATGTTGCATAGTCCGCTATGTCACCCTGAACATCTGGACGTATTTGCAAGTTTGATTTTTCATGCAAAACAGCAGACAAAGCAACGTGGTAAAGAAACCTATTGTATTACTTTGGCAGAGAAGGACCCACGTATTGAGTGGATGAAAAATACGACCTCACATGTGTTAAAAGCCAAGCACTATTTTCATAGTTTTAAAGCCAATCCATACGCTGCTTTTGATCGTAAACGTATTAGTTATTTTGAAGTTGGGCGTATATAGAGGAAGTGATAACGATCAAAAAATCAATTAAAACTGCCAAATCAATCATTTAAAATCATTCTAATTGTGTACTTATGTAACTGAGTTCTTCAGTATACTGCGCAAAGAATAATCAGAATGAGAAAGACATGTCGAAGTTGATGTGGGGAATTGGCAGTTTAGCGGTGCTTTCAGCAGCAGTGGTGGGAGGGAATTTATATGCAGATAAATCTCTTGCCCAATTTTATACACAGAATAATTGGTCCGCAGCTGTACAAGATGTTGATGTAAAGTACAGCAATTATCAAATGGGCTTGATGGGTGGAACAGTCGATTGGGTATTAACCCTGAAAACAGACCCGTGTAAACCGAAAGAAGTGATCGTGTTGAAGGGTACAGATCAGATTCAACGTGGGTTGAAAGGCTATAATATCAACTCGAATTTTAAGATTGTTCAACAACAAAGTACGTCCGAATATGCCAAGCTTTTTGGCACGGACTTAACGGCAAAAACGTTGGTCAATTGGATTGGTCAAAGTAAAACAGATTTACAGATTCCTGCATTTAAAACGACTGCACAAGGTGCAACAGTACAAGCTGATGCAAGCCAATTGCAAATTCGGATCAGTAGTTTACCGGGGCAAGTCACTAAGGTATCTGAGCTTTCAATCCATTTACCTGTGGTTCGGTTGAGTGAAGGTCCAATGCAAACCATGGTGCAAAATTTTTCGATGAAGACCAATCAAGGTCTAAATCAGAAAAATCTTGAAAATGGCTTTGTTGAAATCCAAGCGGGTTCTATCAAACGTTTAGATCAAAAGTTCTCAGGCGGCATGCGTGGTATGAAACTGCGTTGGGAGACCGAACTAAATAAACATGATGTGGACTTTGAAGGCTACTTAAAAGCTGATGAGATGGATTTCCCAGGTTCACCAGTCACCAAAGATTTCGCACTAAATTTGGCATTACATAAAGTCAATCTAGATAAAGTTCGTGCATTTAGTGAACTTTTGCATCAGGTGGAAAATTCATGCGATGCAGTGAGTGAATCAAGTGAAGAAATGACTCAAGCTTTCTTAGCTATCGCAAGCCAAGGTTTTGATTTTGAGTCTAAAGATAACTCGATCAGTATTGGTGGAGGTAAAGCCTCTGCAAATGTCGTGGGGAAAGTCATGCCGGGTCACCATGCCTCAATGGAGTCTTTTATTAAAATGGTGCCGAGCTTACTGGATTTTCAAGCAGACTTAAGTTTTGATAAAAATATGATGACTGCAATCATGAATAACTTTTTGCAATTACAGGGCAAAAGTTTGTCAGGACAGGAAGCTGAAGCCATGTTTGCTGGTTTTGAAACATCAGGGCAAGGCAAGCGCGATGGCGATAACATGGTCATGAGTATGCAATATAAGTTCGGTCAAAAGCTTTTTGGTCAAGCCATACAAAAGAAATAAGCAACCAGTAGTGAGTAGTTAAGTTTAAAAAATATAAAACCGTCATAGATTGGCGGTTTTGTATTTTTGGCTACAGAATTATGATTTTCAGTTTATCGGAACACAGCGGCCTAGCCATTGTTGAACAGTTGAAAAGTTGCTAGCGTCAATGGGCAACTAGCCAATGAAAACAACAATAGGAAAGACACCATGTCACACGATTATTTTTTTAGACGGAAACTTGTTCATTCATCCATGCCTAAATGTTCTTGGGTAAAACACAGTCTTATTAGTAGCATTTTTCTGATCGCTGTTCAGTCTACAGTTTTTGCGGGTACTTCAATTTCAGATCAACGTTTGTCGAATGAAACGCAAGGTAAAAAACAATTTAGTTAAGAAACCTTAGATATTATTGAGAGTGAAGCAGCTAAACCCAAAGAAGAGCAGCAGAACAATTCAAATCATAAATCTAATCGTAATAATAAGATCATTCAGGAGACCCAGCTTGAAGGCTCAACCATGAGTGATTATTTGCTTCAAAAGAAAAGGGCAGCGGATCAGGTCGGGTTAATACAATCTCCTGAAGTTGCACCGATTAACCGTATTGTGCTGCAAGAGCGACATGAAAATATTCGAGTAACGTATCCAGATGGAGTCGTGGTTGAAATGAAGCACTGACGTGCTTCATTTCATAGATCAGGAATTTCTAAAGTCAAACCTTAGATTTGTGGATGAGTGATTTTCCATGCACGGTGAATTTTGGTATTACGTTTAAAGTCTAGGCCAATGGTTTCATTGCTGATTTCTTCAACGTCAAACATTGCCATGATCACATCGTCCATCTCAAAACCACGGTAGTTGTTTGAGAAGTAAAGCGTTCCGTCAGTGGTTAAACGGTTCATGGCACGTTTAAGCAAAGACATATGGTCGCGTTGGACATCAAACGTACCATAGAACTTTTTAGAGTTAGAGAAGGTTGGTGGGTCAATAAAGATCAGGTCATATTGCTCGTGACCTTCTTTCAACCATTCAAAACAGTCGCTAGAGAAGAACTGATGTTGTTCATCTGCATGATCTACTGTCAAACCATTCAGTACAAAGTTCTCTTTAGACCAGTTTAGGTAGGTATTTGACAAATCGACACTGGTCGTACTTGCTGCACCGCCAAGCGCTGCATGTAAGCTCGCTGTAGAGGTATAGCTATATAAGTTCAGGAAGTGTTTACCTTTGGCTTCTTTGGCAATACGTAGACGCATTTGACGATGGTCAAGGAACAAACCTGTATCGAGGTAGTCTGTTAGGTTCACCAAAATCTTTGCTTTGCCTTCTTGAACGATAAAACGTTTAGACGCAGTACTTTGTTTGGTGTACTGATTTTTACCTTCTTGGCGGGCACGTGTTTTAATGAAAATCGCATCACGACCTAAGCCTGTCACTGCACGAATCGCTTGCAGTGCTAAGTTAAAGCGTTTTTTGGCTTTCTCAGGGTCAATTTTTTTCGGTGGTGCGTATTCTTGTACGTGTAAACGATCACCATACAAATCTACTGCGACATTAAAGTCTGGTAAATCGGCATCATATAAACGTAAGCAGAAAATATTTTCTTTAACTGCCCATTTTTTAAGATTCTGCATGTTTTTTTGCAGACGGTTAGTAAAGTCTTCTGCACCTTCAATTTTTTCAAATTGTTGAGGTTCCCAATGCTCGAGGAAAGGCTTTTGAACTGCTGCAGGTTTGACTGTACCAAAACGGACGTAAATTGGGAGCTTACCATTCATCAAACGCAAAATTTGCGGATCATTAAAGGCAAGGACATCGGCCTGTTCAACTTGTGCTGCAATAATCGCAGCAGGCTGATTTGGGAAGTTCTTTTGTAATAATGCCGATAGACCTAAATACAGTGCGCGGTTAGAGGCTTTATCACCTAAACGCTCGCCGTATGGAGGATTAGTGACAACAAAGCTTTTCTTACCTGTTGCTTGGAATTCTGGCCAGTCTGCAAGTGTACGTTCTTCAATTTTAATTTGATCAAGTACAGATTCGAAACCTGCAGCAATAATATTTTGTTTGGTCGCTTTTACCGCTTCCCAGTCTGCATCAAATGCATAGAATTGTGGGAGAGGATTTTCAAGTGCAGCTTTATGACGCTCAGCCGCTTCGCCTTTAATTGACATCCAAAGTTCATGGTCATGACCATTCCAACCATTAAAACCAAAACGACGAACAAGGCCTGGTGCGCGGTCAGTCAAAATCATTAAAGATTCAATGATAAAGGTCCCTGAACCACACATTGGGTCCAAGATAATATCGGGTTGATGTTGTTTAAGTTTTGCTTTCTGTAAGATAGCAGCCGCTAAGTTTTCTTTAATCGGTGCATCTGTCATGTAGCGACGGTAGCCGCGTTTATGCAGAGAGTCACCTGATAAATCTAAGCAATAAGTATGTTCAGTTTTGCCAGCTAATACATACAACGTAATTTCAGGTTGCTTAATGTCAATGCTAGGACGTTTGCCCACAGCTTCCATAAAGGAATCGACCACACCATCTTTGACACGTAAAGTTGCGAACTGAGAATTGACTTTAATGTCACGTTCGATGTGTAAACGAACAGCAAATGTACTTTGTGGTGCAAAAATAAGTGACCAGTCAAAGTTTATTGCACCTTCATAGAGCTCTTCCGCTACATCACGTGCATCATGCGTGAACTCTAATTCATGTGTATGAATCGGGGTGAGTACACGAGAAGCCAAACGTGACCACATGCAAATACGGTATGCATCTTCAAGTGTGCCTTTGAATACAAGACGACCCGGGAACTGTTCAATATTTTGAACACCTAAACCTTCAATTTCCTCGCGGAGTAAGGTTTCCAGTCCATCTGCACAGGTAACCCAATATGTAGAAAGACGCGGTTTCGAATTCATGTAAATTTCCAAAGGCAAAAAAGCAATCGCATATTTTAACGTATTTTCGTGGATTTGGGCGGACGATATTGCGCTGAAACGGGAGAAATATCGGTAGATTTGAATGACTTTACCAAATTTATTCTGCGTACATTGTGAGAAATATCACTTAATGGTACAAAAATTGCTAAAACCCTGATCAAAATTCGATCTTTATAATATTGATATCATTAGGGGTATTTATGACAGGGCTGGCAATCAATAGTCAATCAAACGCATTTTCAATTGCAACTTTAATCTATGCGCGCTTACGTCGTGTGTCAGGTCGGGTTATTGACGCATTATATGTGGTTGAGAATGTCGAATACGCACGCTTTGTTTCTAACTTGGCTTTGGAAACGGCCGATCCTGAATTATCTCGTTTGGTTGCGCGGCTTTACAGCGAGTTGAATTTGCATGAAGCTGCAGTTTCAGCACAAGAAGAACCAATAGTTAGCTCAGTTCAATCTGAAACAGCAGAAATTTTAATGAGCGAACCGACTGCGGAAGATATCTATAAAGCACAGGTTGCACATCGTTATATTGGCGCATTGCGTTAATTCAATCCCGCTGTGAGCAGCAGCATAAATTTCCTGCTGCACACCGCCTGAAGTATCAACCATCTTTCCATGTTTCAAGAGCTGTTGAACTGTGCAGAAGGCGGTTGTTCATAGCTGAACTTTATCTGTTTGAAAGTATTCAATTCAATCAAAAATAAGGACAGATAGAAGTCCTGTTTGAAGGCTTTTTGAAAGGGGAAAGGTGAAGTTTAATTTAAACCGTTTAATTTATCTAATTGAAATGATAGATAGGAATTTGAAAATTCATTTTGAATAACATCATGCGTTTGCATTGAACGTTGAAAACTTCAACTGCCATTTGCCAAGATTCTCTGTATAATGCGTTAACTTAACGATAAGGAATCTCTCATGCACTTGGCGGCATTGCATACACCGAGCCAGATTCAACTCAACCAAGATGGTAACTTAAAACATTTCCTCACCATCGAAGGCCTTTCTAAAGAAACTCTCACAAAAATATTGGACACTGCACAGTCCTTTTTTAATGACCAAAATCAGCTGATTACCAACAACCTTTTAGAAGGTCGTACGGTGATGAACCTGTTTTTTGAAAATTCAACACGTACCCGTACCACTTTTGAAGCGGCAGCAAAACGCCTGTCTGCAAACGTATTGAACATTGATATTGCACGTTCAAGTACATCAAAAGGCGAGACACTGCGTGATACCTTGTGGAATTTAGAGGCGATGGCGACCGACATTTTTGTGGTTCGTCATTCATCGTCAGGCGCGCCGCATTTTATTGCCAAAGATGTTTGTCCGCATGTGGCAATCATCAATGCAGGCGATGGCCGTCATGCGCATCCAACGCAAGCCATGTTGGATATGTTGACGATTCGCCGTGAAACCAAAAAGAATTTTGAAGACATTTCCATTGCCATTATTGGCGATATTAAGCATTCGCGTGTTGCCCGTTCAGATGTCGCTGCATTGCAAACATTGGGCTGTAAAGATATTCGTGTCATTGCGCCAAATACTTTGCTGCCTTACGGTTTTGATGATTATGGCGAAGGCATTCGTTTGTTCAACAATATGGAAGACGGCATTCAAGACTGCGACGTGATTATTACTTTACGTATTCAAAATGAACGTATTGATTCTCCTGCGCTGTCATCTCAAGCTGAATTCTACAAAATGTACGGTTTGAATAAAGAACGCTTGGCTTTGGCAAAACCTGACTGCATCGTGATGCATCCGGGACCAATGAACCGCGGTGTTGAAATTGACTCGAGTATTGCCGATGGTGCTCAGTCCGTGATTTTACATCAGGTGACCAACGGTATTGCGGTGCGTATGGCGGTACTGGCTTTGGCGATGCAAGGTCAGCTGCAAGAAAAAGGTTTAATTGAAGCGATTGCGGTTTAAGGGATAGTCATGAGTATTGTTAAAGTTGAAAATGTACGTGTCTTAGATCCAATCAATCAAACTGACAGCGTACAGACGGTTTATATTGAAAATGGCCGATTGGTTGCCGAAAGCAATGCCGCTGAAACCATTGATGGTCAAGGCAAATGGCTGATGCCAAGTATGGTTGATCTCTGTGCGCGTTTGCGTGAGCCGGGTCAGCAGCAGCATGGCACTTTAAAGTCAGAAGGTAAGGCTGCACGTGCGAATGGTATTTTGCATGTGTTTACCCCGCCTGACTCAAAACCGATTGTGCAGGACAATGGCGCATTGATTCATGGCCTGGTGGAAAAAGCCATGATTGATGGTGGCATTTATCTGCAGGTGATTGGCGCGCAAACTCAAGGCTTGTTAGGCAAGCAGCCTGCGAATATGGCGGGTTTGAAAAAAGGTGGCTGTACTGCGGTATCGAATGCTAATGCGCCATTTATGGACGATGATGTGGTGATTCGTACCTTGGAATATGCTGCGGGTCTGAACATGACCGTTGTGTTCTATGCCGAAGAACCGCAGATTGCCAAAGATGGCTGTGTGCATGAAGGCTTTGTCGCATCTCGTCAAGGTTTACCGATGATCCCTGCATTAGCGGAAACCGTAGCCATTGCAAAATATTTACTGATGATTGAAGCCACTAAAGTGCGTGCGCATTTTGGTCTGTTGTCATCAGGCGCATCTGTTGAATTGATTAAACATGCTAAAGCGAAAGGCTTACCGGTGACTTGCGATGTAGCCATGCACCAATTGCATTTAACTGATCAGTTGATCGACGGCTTTAATTCACTTGCGCATGTGCGTCCGCCGCTGCGTTCTGAGCAAGATAAAGACTTGCTCCGCCAAGCAGTGAAAGACGGTGTAATTGACGCGATTTGTACGCATCATGAGCCACTGAGCAGCTCTGCGAAAATGGCGCCTTTTGCTGAAACACAGCCCGGTTTTACCGCATTTGATACCTTTGTACCTTTTGGTATTCAACTGATTCAAGAAGGTCTATTAAGCCCACTGGAATGGGTTGAGAAAGTCACACTCACACCTGCTAAAGTAGCCAATATGCAACAACGTTGGACAGATGAAGCGGGTTGGGTGCTTGTCGATCCAGAACTTGAGTGGACTATTAATAAAGACACGATTGTCTCAAATGGTAAGAACACACCATTAATTCAGCAAACGGTAAAAGGTAAAGTAGTTCACGCTTTTTATGCCGTTTAAGCGCACGCTCAACATGGAAATTTGTTGATTCTCAGAATTTTGATTAGACATTAAAAAGTCAGCTTCGGCTGGCTTTTTTAGTGAAGATTGAAAATAAAAGAAGAAATTAAAGCGTTGACAAGTCCGAACAAATTATTACATTTGATCAAAAAATAAGCATATAAACTGAAGTACATATGAAAATAATGACAACTGCATGGAGTACAAATATGAGTATAGATTTATTAGCGCTGATTAAGCAGCACGTCTCCTCGATTGTGCTGGACGGTGATACACAATATTTAACTGAAAAAAATTCAGCCATTAGCCAGTTTATTCCATTCCTGTTAAATATTTTTCGATCCAAACCTGAATTTATTGATGCCTTTCAAAAACAGTTAAATCCACGAATTAGTGATATTTTCTCGGCGAATCCCACATTAAAAGATCAATTTCTGCAACATCTTGGTGGCGGTGCTGCTCCAGCGTCAGAAATAGAGCAGACCTTGAATCATTCGATCGCCCCAACCATAGGGGTGCTTGAAAATGAAGCGGGTTCATCTGATCCTGTCGCAATCACGCATTTACTTGATAATCATGTAGATAGCATTTTGGCGGCACTACCACAATGGGCAGTGCCTTTACTCGCAGGTTTAGGGGTAAACACTGCAGCTGGCCGTACATTACACCAAGCGCCTGTTGTTGAACCAACACCTGTTATCGTTGAAGAAAAACGCTCGAATTGGTTATTACCAATTATTGCGCTGCTTATATTATTGGGTCTGATCGCATTTTGGTTTAAGTCTTGTACTAATAAAGAAGAACCAACCACCTCTGCAACAACGGTTGCACAGCCTGCTGCATCTCAGCCAGCACATTTGCAATTTAGCACCGGTACAGATGGGCAGTTAACCAACTGTCAAATTCAAACTGGTGATTCAAATTATCTTGAAATTTTGCAGCAACAAGTCAAACAGATCTTTAACTTTAATACGGGTTGTGGTGCTTCATCTGATGCCAGTTACCATACGCAATTTATTGATCAAGATACCATTCCAACGGTTCTGCAAAAACTTAAAGGTGTGCCAAATACCACTTTAACCTGGACAGAAAATCAGTTATCGATTTTGTCGCAAAATCCTGCGGATGCTCAAAGCCTTGCCAATCAAATTAAGCCTTTAGCAAAAAATATGACGGTATTGATTCAAGAAGGCGTGAGCGAACAAACTGCAGTAGATAACAGTATTACTGATGCACAAAAAGCATTAGCGAGTATTAACCCTGAACAAGTTCGTGCTCTAGATGTTGCGACTGCGCTGAACTTACAAATTATTAATTTTGCGACAGGTTCATCTGATATTCCTGACGTGAATAAATCGATTTTGGATCAAGCGGCAGCGTTAATGCAGCGCGCAACACAGGTACATCTGACTGTACAAGGTCATACCGACGCTGTGGGTAATGCGGAAGCGAATAAAGCTTTATCGCAAGAGCGTGCACAAGCTGTGGTGGATTATTTGGTGTCGAAAGGCGTTGATCCTGCACAGCTTCAAGCGGTGGGTTATGGTCAAGAAAAACCGGTAGCAGAAAACAGCACCAAAGAAGGTCAATTCAAAAACCGACGTATTGAGTTTGAAGTTTTAAATACCGAGAATGGCAAAGTACGAGATGTTACCAATGAAGGCGTGACTGAAAAGGCCAATTAAAACCGTACTAAATGAGATGATATATAAAAAATCCCTGCACATGCGGGGATTTTTCTCGTCAAAGCGCTGTAATTTTGAGTAAAATACGCCCGAAGAATAAAATCATAATGGTACTTATACAATGAAAAAAATAGTCATCACGAGCCTCATGTTGTCTGCGGCATTGTTATCCGGCTGTGATAATTTTAAAAATAAAAAAGATACTGAAGCCAAAACGGAAGCGCCTGCTTTGGAAGATTGGAGTTGTACTGCACAAGCCAATATTGACCAATTGCAAGATCATTTAAAAAACGAATATCTCAAAGAATTAAACAAAGAAATACGTCAGTCCGATTATGAAGCCGATCAGCAACTTATGGATCTGATTGTAAAAAATCTAAAATTTAACATTCAAAATGTCACGACTTTAACTGAAGACCCTAATAAAGCCAAAACATTGGAATGTAGCAGTCAATTGTTGGTGGTTTTCCCGAAAGGATTACAAAAGCGTGCTGAAAACGCCTTTGCTGAACGACCATGTGATGAAGGCTGTGAAGAGCGTGGTAATTATACTTTGAATGATTCACTCGAAGATGGTGAGTCAGGCTTAAGCATGGACAATGATCAGCTTAAAGGGAACTTTAGCTATAGCATCACTAAAACCGACAAAGATGGTTTAAGTTTAAGTGTCCCGAGTCAAAATGACGTAATTGATAGCGTTGTAACAGTGACACGTCATGCGGTGTTATATGCGGCATATAGTGCTCAAAATAAGCGAGATGAAGAATCCTATCAGCAAGGGATGGAGAGCCAATCTCAACAAATGAGCCTTGCACAAAAGGCGATGGATATTCGTAAGAAAGAGCTAGATCAGGATAATGCCAAAGTGGTGGATCGTCTCAATCAGACTTGGGATCATTTTAGTGATGAACAAAAGGCGCAGTTACAGCAAGATCAAGCAGACTGGTTTGAAAAGCGTGATATCGACTGTAAAGTGCTTGCACAAAAAAGTGTTTATTCATTAAATGAAAGTGAAAAAGAGACTTATCAAAAGCATTCGCAATACTGGGATGAGGCGATGAATACGCAAAATCAAGAGTTGCAATATACCAAATGCTTTAATCAGAAAACTACAGAACGAATTGTATATTTAAACAACGTTTTTAATTGATCTAAAAGAAGAAAAGCCCTCAATTGAGGGCTTTTCTTTGAATCTTAGTTTATTGCTTGATGATCAAAACAGGAATTGGGCACTGCGTTAAAATATTTTGTGCTACGCTGCCCAGCATGGCTTTTTTCAAACCTGTGCGTCCATGCGAACCCATGATGATTAAGTCTGCAGAGATTTCATCAGCCACTTGTAAAATCCCTTCAGTTGGCGATACACCATGAATCAAACGGGTTTTAACCTCGATACCATCGCGTACAAAGGTTTGTTTGATATCTTCTAAACGCAGCTGAGCACTTTTTTCAGCTTGCATAAAATATTCAGTGATTGCGGGTGCAACAGCATAGAAATCGACACCAACGAATGGATCAACAGCAACAACACTGACAATGGTCACTTGTGCATTTTGACTTTTAGCCAAGCTGAGGGCATGTTCAACAGCAGAATATGAAATTGGAGATTCATCCACAGGGACTAAAATTTGTTGATATTGACTCATATCTGCTTCCTTAATATTTTAAATGTTATCAATCTAATCTTGCTCTATTCACGATATTGTATGAATTAGACAAAAGGGTAAGCTTATTAGTGAAGGGTGTGCTGAATACAAAAAAGCCCACATTGTGTGGGCTTAGTCATCTTAAGCTTTTACAACCAACACGGGTAATTCAGTATTGCTGAGTACATCTTGTGCGAAGCTGCCGAGTAGCATTTTCTTAAATCCTTTGCGACCATGTGAACCCATCACAATTAAATCAGCTTTGACTTCATTGGCTGCTTCTACGACACCTTCAGCAGAAACTTGGCCTTTAATAATCTTACTTTGTGCTTCTACACCCACTTCAGTTGTAATTTGCACAGCTTCTTTTAATGCGGATTCTGCATTTGCATAAGCTTGTACGAAATATTCTTTCATGATTGATGAAGAATAATAGAAGTCTGCATCGGTAAATGGGTCTTCAGCAACAAGGCTGATTAAAGTGAGTTGGCTGTTAAACGCCTTGGCAATAATTGCAGCTTTTTTTACTGCAGAAAACGAGATTTCTGAACCATCGACAGGTACTAAAATGTTTTGATATGACATGGAACAATCTCCTGTAATTTTGCTTTTAAACCCTATAGATTATTGATAACACATTGTCGTGCATGGTTCAATTTATTAATCTAAAAAATATTGTAAATTCATAAAATTACATAAAATAATGTCGATAAGTCGTCAAATAAATCTGAGTGGAAAACTCGGACTTTGCTCAAAAAATATGAAAATAAAATCGACTAATTTTCTCGGATTTTGAGCTTAAAAGATCAATTTGAACTTTATAAAAATAAGCCTAAACTATATACAGTTTTAAATCTTAGATTTATAACAAAATTGATGCGATTGGATAGTTAGATATGTCATATAAAGTAGGGTTGGTTGTACTCAGCATGTGTTCAGTGTTGCATTTGTCTGGTTGTCAAAACACGCAAAGCAGTACCAAAGTGATTGCAGGTGCATTTAACTTATCGACACAAGTCCAAAAGACCTTTATCAACCTACATGCACCTGACAATGTTATTGTGCAGTCAAATATTCAATATCTACAAAATCCAAATTTAAGCTTGGATATCTATCAACCTGAAACAAGTACGGTTATTGCACCCAGACCAACGATTATTTGGATCCACGGTGGCGGTTGGGTCTCAGGTTCAAAAGAGCATGCAGGTGGATATTTTAAACGGCTCGCAGCCCAAGGTTATAATGTGGTTTCTGTTCAATATCAGTTTGCACCTGAAGCCATTTATCCCGTACAGCTCAACCAAATTGATGCTGCATTGACGTTTTTAAATCTACATGCGGCACAATATGGCATTGATTCGCAAAATATGTATATGGCAGGGGATTCTGCAGGTGCAAATATGGCCAGTCATTATGCCGCCTTGGTTACGAATCCAGATTTTGCGCAAGCGTCAAAGATTCAACCTCTATTAAAGCCTTCACAGCTTAAAGGGCTGATTTTGCATTGTGGTATTTATGATTTAAACAGCTTTGTAAATACTGCACCCGCAGAGATTGGACTGATCGAGTGGGGCGTCTATAACTTAGTTCAGGCGTATACCGGAGACAAAAAAGATGATGTCGAGTTTTTAACGCATATTTCAACAGCCTCAAATATTAATGCAAATTATCCGCCTGTACTTATCAGCGGTGGCAATAAAGATTTTTTAACCAAAACGCAATCTGAGCCTTTTGTAGAAAAATTGAAGGCAAATAATGTACCTGTGACGGCGGTATTTTATCCAGATTCGAAAGAATATTTGGTACATGAATATCAATTTATGATGAGTAAAAAGGCTAGCCAGCAGACCTTTGATCGCACTTTAGAATTTTTGCAACAACACGTACAGTCCGTTAAAAATTAAAAATAGGCTTAAAATGCTTGCAGAATAATCTTTAACTTAATAACATACCTACCAGTTGGTATGTTTGTTTTGGAATGAATAATGAATTCGGTAACATTGGCGTATGGCTTACTGTCATTGGCGATTATCTCAGAAGTAATTGGTTCGACATTTTTGGTGAAGTCAGAAGGCTTTACCAAACTTGCGCCTTCATTGGCTGTCGCAGTTTTATTCTGTTTGGCATTTTATTTATTGTCTCAGGTGATTAAAGTCATACCACTTGGTATTGCTTATGCCATTTGGGCAGGCGTTGGTATTGTTTTAACCGCACTAATTGGCTACTTTATCTTTCGTCAAAGTTTAGACCTCCCAGCCATGTTAGGGATAGGCCTGATTGTTTCAGGTGTGGTCGTGATCAACCTGTTTTCAACTTCAGCTGGACATTAATATGGATAATCCGCATCAGCGCAAGAAAGAGCCTCAACTGATACGCCAAAGTATTTTGCAGCATGCAATCCGTCTTGCTGCAGATAAAGGTGTCAACGGGGTGTCGATTCAAGCCGTTGCGGATTTAGTTGGGGTTACAAAAGGTGGTGTATTTCATCATTTTTCAAATAAGCAAAAGCTCTTAGAGTCCATGATTGTGATGCTTTTGGCTCAATTAGACGAGGTCGTTGACCGATTAATTGACGAAGACCCTGAGCCATACGGTCGTTTTACCCGAGCCTATATTGAAATTACTTTAGAAAAACAAATCATGGGTTTGCAACAGTCATGGTCTGCGATTTCGATGACCATGCTGACTGATAAAACTTTTAATGAATATTGGATTGAATGGATGAACTCACGTTTAGAGCGACATCATCAGACCGATTTAGATATAGAACTCAAAATTGTTCGTTATGCAGCTGATGGTATTTGGCTCACCGCTTTTACAGAAGTGGAAGATGAAAGTGAAACCCAATTATTAAAACAAGAACTGATCGCCAGAACGTATCGAGCGAAATAGATTAAATAACTGATTTTACATACGTAAAAGTAATTACGCATTTTTAAAATGATTTTTAAGTCTATTCGACAGAGTCTTACATCTAGGGATTGAATAAAGGGATTAACCTTCGGCTGGAGGTACTCTTGAAATGTTGTTTCTCATTCGGCAAAATGAGAAGCGTGCTACGTAAGGAAACCATTTTGCGGAGCATTGCTCCTCACCGCAAAAACATTTTTGATTAGAAATAGTCCAATCTCAAACACATGCGGATGACGTTACCGCGTATCATTCTTTATTTGAAGCAAATTATTTAACTGAGGGCTTAATTTCTTTTATATTTGAAAATAGCATGCACGACTAAACCAAAGACCAAACCCCAAAATGCAGAGCCAATACCAAAAAACTGTACGCCGGATGCACTAAACAAGAAGGTGAGCAGAGCGGCTTCACGTTCACTAGCTTCTTGGAAAGCAATGACGATGTTGTGTCCAATAGTGCCGAGTAGGGCAATGCCTGCTAAAGCGGTAATAAACACCAATGGGAAAGCGGTTAAGAAACTCACCAAAGTGGCTGCAAACAGGCCCATCAAAATATAAAAAAAGCCACAGGTCATACCTGCAATATAGCGCTTTTTCTCATCGGGGTGGGCTTGGTCATCTAGACTGATGGCGGCACTAATCGCAGCAATATTGACACTAAAACATCCAAATGGCGCGAGTAGCGTTTGGGCTGTCCCAGTCCAACCGATCAGTTGATTAACGTGGGGTTGATAGCCATAACTTTTAATCATGGCTAAACCCGGTAAATACTGAGAGGCCATATTGATTACAAAGAGTGGTAGCGCTAAACCCAGTATTGCTGAGATCGAAAATTCAGGTGTGACCCAAACTGGCTGTGCGAGTTCTAAATTAAGCGCCGGTAATTGAAAGCCAAGTAATAATGGACAAAGCATGATGCCAATGATCACCGTAATGACAATGCTATATCGTGGTAACAGTCGTTTACTGAGGACATAAGCCGCGAGTAAACCAAGAACGAATGCCCATTCATTTTGTAAACTGACAAATAGCTCAATACCAAATTTAAGGAGTACGCCCGCCAACATTGCACTGGTTAGACTTTGTGGGATATAGCGCAGTATTTTTTCAAAAATGCCTAAAAATCCGAGTACTGCTGTTAATAGGCCACAGACCAAGAATGCGCCTAGAGCGGCATTCATGCTGTAACCATTTGCAGTCGCTAAAATCAGTGCCAGTCCCGCAGTGGACCATGAAGTCGCAACGGGATATTTAAATTTCCAAGACAGAATCAACCCGCTTAAGCCGATACCCAAACCTAAAGCCCAAAACCAAGAGGTTATTTCTGCAGTGTTGGCACCGAGCAGTTGTGCAGATTGGATCACCAAAACAGCCGAGACGCTGATCCCGACTAAGAACGTAATAAAACCTGCAAAAGCAGCTGGAATGGAAAAGTCTTGGAGTAGTTTTTGCATAATGATCGAGCTATAACTATTGTTGGCGCAGGTTTAAGATGACATTTTTCAGGATGATACGCTCAAGTCCTGTACAGTAAAAGTGCTCATCGAGATATTATGGAAATTCTTTATTTATTCACTGATGTTACGCAGTAACATCAGAAGAGCCATTTGATTCAAATAAAAGAAAGATACGCGGCAACGTCATCCGCAAGTGTTTGAGACAGGACTACTTCTATTCAAAAATGTTTTTGCGATACTTTTGAATAATTAGACGCTAGTGAAGGAGTTTTGCGGATGGCAATGGTTTTGGGTACTTTTGCCGAAACAAAAGTACCTCCAGCCGAAGGCGAATCCCTTTATTTAAATCCTAGATGTAAGACTCCGTCGAATAGACTTAAAAAGCATTTTAAAAATGCGAAATTACTTTTACGTGCGTAACATCAGTTATTAACAAACGGCACTTTAATAGAACGAATCGACAACAAACATTGTGGATGTTTCATCCATTCAAAATTTAAAAGCATTGTAAATTTTTATAATTTAAAAAATTGAACTATGTCTCACATGTCATTTACAACGTAGATGTCGCAAGTTTTAGACCAAATCCACAAAATAGAAGACCAACCGCTGCCACGCAGCATGCCGTAAATTTATAGCGATGGCTAAAATAGGTAGCCAGTTTTGCACCCGAAAAGATCAAAATCGTTAAATAGCTCATACTGATAATTTGCAATACGATCGCGAGTACGGTAAATGTAATCGCAGGATATGGATACGTAGGATCAACGAATTGCACAAAGAACGATAAGTAAAAAAGAATGGCTTTAGGGTTTAAAATACTGATGGTTAATGCAGTCTTAAACGGTTTCAGTTCGCTCAAACTCAGTTGCTTGGTGTCGAGTTGTTCTGGCATTTGAACGGCATTCCATGTTTGGTAGGCAGCCTTGAAAAGTTTGATACCTAGATAACTTAAATACAGCGCACCGACAATTTTTAATAATAAGAATAACCAAGGGAAGGCGTGAAGTAAGGATGCAGCCCCCAGAGCGGTGAGTAAAATTAAGATTAAATCGCCAGTATAGACACCAAAAGCGCCTAAATAGCCGACCTTAATGCCATAGCGAGAAGCAACAGACATGACATAAAGTGAATTTGGACCGGGTAAAATCACAATTAATATCGTACCAATAATAAAGGTCGTTAAGTCTGTGATTCCAAACACTGAAGACACTCAAATAAAAAACCGAAGCTGTAGTATACAACTTCGGTTCTAGATGAAACTGAAAATTTCTAATTTATGCTTTTATTTCAGCATCTAAGCCAAAAGTTTGACGCAGTAAGCTACTTAATTGCTCACGGGCTTTAATAAAACCATCAATACCGCCTTGTAATAGTTGGAAAGACATTAAGTCTTTTTCAACTTCAGCTTTGAAAGTTTGCTTGTCGAGCACTTGTACATCGTGTTGACAGTGTGCATGCGCATGATGATTAGACAATTGCACTTCCACGGTACGCTGATCTTTTTCCAGTTCTGCCAATAAATTCGGTGAAACCGTCAATAAATCACAACCTGCTAAACCAAGCACTTGATCAATACTACGGAAGCTAGCACCCATAATCTCAGTTTTGATGTCATGTTGTTTGTAGTAGTGGTAAATCTGCTTCACTGATAACACGCCCGGATCTTTCTCAATCGGGTAGCTATCCACATTTTCAGCTTTTTTGTACCAATCTAAAATACGACCAACAAATGGCGAAATCAGCGTGACTTGAGCATCTGCACAGGCTTGAGCTTGATGCAAACCAAACAATAACGTCAGATTACAGTGAATGCCTTCAGCTTCAAGGGCTTTAGCGGCTTGAATGCCTTCCCATGTTGAGGCAATTTTAATTAAGATACGGTTTTGATCGATACCATACTGTGCATATAAAGCCAATAACTCTTTAGCTTTTGCAATGGTGGCATCAGTATCATAAGACAAGGCTGCATCGACTTCTGTAGATACACGTCCTTCGATCAATTTTAAAATTTCAACACCAAATTTGACCGTAAGAATATCGATGGTGCGCTCAACCAGCTCATCGTTTTGATAACCTTCTTTACGCGCTTGTTCAAAAGCACTTTCAATCAGTTCTTTATTTTCAGGTTGATTTGCCGCTGCTGTAATTAAAGATGGATTTGTAGTCGCATCCAATGGACGGAATGTATTAATCGCAGCTAAATCACTGCTGTCAGCAACAATCGTTGTTAGGCTTTTTAATTGGTTTAACGCATTTTGAGTCATTTGAAATCTAGTTCTTAATGTTCTTGGTGTACATACTTTTATAACACAATCTGTTTAGAACCCAACCAAAAACTGCCCAATTAGGCGGTCTAAATCGTAGTTTTTCGTGAATTTCGGATGTGATTAATCAAAAAATGAGCAGCCGAGCCGAGAGGTTTTTCACGGTTCCAGACCAAGTCGACGAAATATTCAAATTTGGGTGTGAAATCTTGAAAGCTTAAGATTTTGAGTTGATCTTTGAGCGTCGGATTTTCATTAAACATCTCGAGGGGAAGCACACCCCAACCCAGACCTTGAATAATCATAGAACAGGCTGAGTGGTGGTTATCTGTACGCCAACTGTGTTTGGAAAATAACAATTCTGGTTTGATGCTTTTATCACGACTTGCAACCACGATTTGCCGACTTTGCAAAATTTGCTCAAAACTGACTTGCTTAAATTTAGACAGGGCATGTTTTGTCGCTGCAACAGGAACCAATGCTTCACGCTTCAATTCGACAAATTGTTCATAACTCTCAAGCTGTTCACGTTCAAACATTAGAGCAAGCTGCGCTTGACCCTGTAATAACATCTTTTGAGCATCTTCTTGAGGCGCAGAAAAAATATTGATTTGCAAAGATGGAAAATGAGTTTCTAGCAAAGAGATATAGTCGGTCCACTGCGTATGAAGCAGTTCTGATACCACCACGATATTCAGTGAAGACTCTAAACCATGACTCAGCGCAATCGCATGCTGTTTCCACTGATTGATTTCTATCAATAATTGTTCAGTTTTTTCATACAGGTTAAGCGCTTGAGTGGTGGGCACAGGCTCACGACCAACGCGCTCAAACAGTTTAAGGTTGAGATCAATTTCGAAATTCGCAATGGACATGCTGACAGCCGAAGGTACTTTGCCGAGTTGTCTGGCAGCTGCGGAAAATGATCCTGTTTCCATGACTGTTTTAAAAATCATCAGTTGTTCTTGATTAATATTCATGTGCATACAGAAAAAATAAAGGAATACAACCTTTCAATAATATTGAAAGAACCTAACTCGATTAATCAATAATATAAAAATAAAATAAGTTTTTTACAAATAATAGAGTGTTTCAAAATGACGATTTCCAAGAGAAGGATTATTCATGCGCTAAGCTATGAGATCATCCTATTGGTGATCATTGCTATTGCTTTAAGTTTTATTTTTAAAGTTCCAATGGAAGTAACGGGTACGCTAGGTATTGCGATGGCGGTCACTTCTGTGATTTGGAACATGATTTTTAATCATTATTTTGAAAAATTTGAAGCAAAAAGAAAGTTAAAAAGAACCTTTGGTGTACGTGTTTTACATGCGATTGGATTTGAGGGCGGCTTAATGCTTGCAACCATCCCAATGGTGGCTTATGCCATGCATATGACCTTATGGCAGGCGATTTTGCTCGATTTTAGTATGACCATGTGCATTTTAGTCTACACATTTATTTTCCAATGGTGCTATGACCAGATCGAGGCGCACTTGGGCTACCAACCACAATATCGTTAAATTTCAATAAGAAAATCACATTGGCCTGTACTGATAAATACAGGCCTTTTTTGCATCAAAATAGTGCAATATTTAACAAATAATAATATATAAAAACATAAACTAACTATAAAAAGTTAGAATAATTACATAACTTTTAAATATAAGAACAAAGAATGTTTTTATATATTAATTAAAAAAATATGCAAAACAAGGAGTTAGAATATGAAATTGATAAAAATTGTCACACCTGTTGTTTTACTTGGGCTTACACAATTTACATTTGCAGATGGTAACTTTAAGCGCTTTTCTGTATCTGCAGGTTGGTTACACGTGATGCCGCAAGGAAAGGCGAATCCTTTTAACATTAATACTTCTGTGGCAAATGGGACACAGGCCAAAGTTGGAAGCATTAGTGAAGAGGGTTTTTTACAAGCAATTGACCCAAATGCAACGATTCAAGACGGTGATAACACAGTAAATTTAAAGGAGACTTTAGGAACATTATTAGAAGATAGTTTTATTAATGGACTCATGACAGATGGCAAAGGCAATATCAAACCAGATATTGCAGGGACATCGACATTATATGGATTGGAAAATTGGTCAGCAGGAGGCACTGGTCTAGAAGCAGAGGATGTTGATACTTTAGGTTTGATGGTCAATTATTATATCAATGACAACGTATCCTTACAGATGATTGGCGGTATTCCTCCCAAAGTGGATATTCAAGGGAAAGGGATGATTACGGCACCTTTATCTGGCAATGCAATGCCGGGAGGTCTTGCTGGTTTGCTGTTTCCGGACGGTTTACCTTTGGATTATGATGTACCAATTACCAATCTGGATGCTTATGGTAAAGCAGCAACAGCGCGTGCTTGGACGCCAGCATTTCAAGCTCAGTATCAATTTGGAAAATCGGGCGTGAATAAATTCAGACCTTATGTAGGTGCAGGGATTATGTATGCGTATTTTAATGATATTGAACTCAATAAAGGTATTGAATCTGACTTAATTGCTGCAGGGCATATGATTCAAAATATTAAGGATAATCTTGCAGGTGCTGCATTAGACGGTAAAGAATCATCAGGTAAAATGGTGGTCGATGTCGATGCGGATGATGCGATTGCTCCAATTGTCACACTCGGTTTTACCTATGACTTCACCCCAAATTGGTTTACAGCAGCTTCAGTGTCTTATGCAAAGTTAAATAATAAGACCAAGATCGATGTGATTAACCAAACGACCGGTGAACAGTTAATTCATGCAACGACAAAGATCGATATTGATCCCATCATTACTTATTTAGGTGTCGGTTATCGTTTCTAAAAATTATGAAATCTCTGAAATAAAAAACCGCTCATAAGAGCGGTTTTTTGCTTTAAAGCATAAAGGATTATTTTTCAATAATCGCTGTTACGCCTTGACCACCCGCAGCACAGATCGATACAAGTACACGGCCTGAACCTTTTTGGTTCAATAGTTTTGCAGCAGTTGCGATAATACGACCGCCAGTTGCAGCAAATGGGTGACCTGCAGCAAGAGATGAACCTTTCACGTTCAATTTAGAACGATCAATTGAACCCAATGGTGCATCTAAGCCTAAACGTTCTTTACAGAATTTAGGATCTTCCCATGCTTTCAGTGTAGACAATACTTGAGATGCAAATGCTTCATGAATTTCATAGTAATCGAAATCTTGTAGCGTAATACCTGCACGTTCAAGCATACGAGGCACTGCATAAGCAGGCGCCATCAATAAGCCTTCTTTTTTCTCGACAAAGTCAACCGCCGCTGTTTCTTGGAAAGTTAAATAAGCAAGAACTTCGTGACCGTTTGCTTTTGCCCATTCTTCTGATGCAAGAAGGACACATGACGCACCATCAGTCAGTGGAGTCGAGTTACCCGCAGTCATCGTACGTGCATCGCCTTTTCCAAACGCTGGTTTTAACTTCGCAAGTTTTTCTACTGATGAGTCTGCACGTAAGTTGTTGTCACGCTCTAAACCAAGGAATGGCGTAATAAGGTCATCGAAGAAACCTTCTTCATAAGCAGCTGCCATTTTTTGATGCGAAGATGCAGCAAGTTCATCTTGCGCTTCACGAGAGATACCCCATTCAAGCGTTGTAATTGCTTGATGGTCACCCATAGAAAGACCTGTACGTGGTTCACCGTTCTTCGGTGCATCCATCAAATCTTTAACATTAATTTTAGTTAATGCTTTTAGGCGGTCTTTACCTGTTTTAGCAATATTCAATTCAAGTAAAGCTTTACGTAAGCCATCACCAAAAGCGATCGGTGCATCAGAGGTTGTATCTACACCACCAGCAACACCCACTTCGATTTGACCCAATGCGATTTTGTTAGCAACCAAGAAAGCTGCTTGTAAACCAGTACCACATGCTTGTTGAATATCGTAAGCAGGTGTTTCAGGAGCAAGTTCGGTATTGAGTACACACTCACGGGTCATGTTAAAGTCACGACTATGTTTTAACACGGCACCAGCAACAACTTCACCAAGGCGTTGACCTTGAAGGTTGAAACGTTCAACAAGACCATTTAATGCAGCTGTGAACATATCGCTGTTTGATGCAGTGAAGTAAGCGCCGTTAG
Organism: Acinetobacter sp. YH12142; assembly: GCF_013418435.1. NCBI lineage: Bacteria > Pseudomonadati > Pseudomonadota > Gammaproteobacteria > Moraxellales > Moraxellaceae > Acinetobacter > Acinetobacter sp. YH12142. The sequence goes on from NZ_VPCB01000004.1 coordinate 231,708, forward strand.
AACGAGCGAAAGGAATACGATTACCACCGATAATAGCAACGCGGCGAACTGTGTTTTGACTCATGGTATTATCCTGTTGAACAGACGTTTGAGTTGTTGATTTTAAAGCTGTTTTAGGGTTTGAAGCGGGTGTCTTAGTGCGCGTAGATGCACGACGAGGACGGCTCGTTTTAGCGGCATCACTTGTAGACTTGGTTGCTGTGCCCGTACTTTTAGCGCTACGTGGCGTACTCTTTGATGTATTTGACACAGTTTCCGTAGTCGGACTTTCGACTGCTGGATTTTCTTGAGTTGTTTTGCTCATAAGGCTTTTCCAAGCATGTTGATGATCTTCTTGACGGCTACATTAGCATATTCACCAAAGGGGTAAATTGACTAAAATGACATTCGCTAAAGCATTCAGGTCAAGCCATCTGCGGTTTAACTCAAGTATGATTCCATGGAAACTGATGGAACTATTGAAATATAAGTATCTGACATCATCTTGAAGTTAAAGGGATATCTTCAGATCCATCAAAAATTAATCTGTATGAGAGATAATAAACATGACTGATCAATACCAAACATTTGCAAAATCTCCTATTGGTAAATTTGTCATCAAAAATTTAGGTTTACCATCACCGACTTTTTTAGAGCGTTTTGAGTCTGCAACACCTGTAGTTAAAGGTGCGGTTTTATTCGGTGCAGCGCCTGCTTCAACATTGTCTGGTGCAATTGCACAAGTCTTGGCAAATATTCATGCCAATAGCTATGCAGGTAATAATGCTGAATTACAACAAGCTGCGGCAAAATCAGGTCTGAACTTAAGCGCATTTAACGAAGGCGATAAAGAGTCTAAGTTTAAAGTTGTGGTATTTGATGCTTCAGGTATTCAAAACTCAGAACAACTGCATGCCTTATATGCATTTTTTAACCCAATCGCACGTCAAATTCAGGCGTCTGGTCGCGTTGTCGTTGTTGGTACAACACCAGAAACTGCGAAAACTGTAAAACAAGCCATTGCACAACGTGCACTCGAAGGTTTTGTAAAATCAGTGGGTAAAGAGTTTAAGAAAGGGATTGCTGCACAGTTAGTCTATGTGGACGAAGGTGCTGAAGCAAACTTAGAATCTGCATTACGTTTTGTAATTTCTCCACGGTCAGCTTATGTATCGGGTCAGGTGATTCGTGTATCTAAAGCAGATGTTGTGGATGTTGATTGGAATAAGCCGCTTGCAGGCAAAACAGCTGTTGTAACAGGTGCAAGCCGTGGTATTGGTGAAGCAATCGCACATGTATTGTCACGTGATGGCGCGCATGTGATTTGTTTAGACGTTCCACAGCAGCAAGCAGATCTTGACCGTGTTGCAGGTGAAATTGGCGGTTCTACGCTCGCGATTGATATTACTGCAAACGATGCCGGTGAAAAAATCAAAGCGGCTGCAGCTGCTCAAGGTGGTTTGGATATCATCGTGCACAATGCAGGGATTACCCGTGACAAAACTTTGGCCAATATGAAACCTGAGCTTTGGGACTTGGTGATTAACATTAACTTGTCTGCGATTGAGCGTGTAAATGATTACCTTCTTGAAAATGATGGCTTCAATGCAAATGGTCGTATTGTGTGCGTATCTTCTATTTCAGGTATCGCAGGTAACTTAGGTCAAACCAATTATGCTGCTTCTAAAGCAGGTGTTGTTGGTGTGGTTAAATTTACTGCTCCATTATTGAAAAATGGCGTAACCATTAATGCTGTTGCTCCAGGCTTCATTGAAACGCAAATGACTGCTGCGATTCCATTTGCAATCCGTGAAGCAGGTCGTCGTATGAACTCGATGAGTCAAGGTGGTTTACCTGTAGATGTTGCTGAAACGATTGCAATGTTTGCTTCAACGGCATCGACTGGCTTGAACGGTAACGTGGTACGTGTGTGTGGTCAAAGCTTGTTAGGGGCTTAATAATTTCCTCTTAAAATTCCCTCTCCTTTAAGGAGAGGGTTAGGGAGAGGTAAAAATTTGCTATAAATGGAATGGGGCTAACCCTCATTCCAGCCTTCTCCTCGAGCCATATATGGCGTAAGAGTAGAGGCTTTTAAAACATTGAAATAAAAACTTCCAAAGGTTTAGTATGAATACTCGCCATTTTAGTCAACTTCCAAAACCTTATTTAGCCTATCCAAAAGTGATTCAAGGCTTGATTTTTAAAAAGCCTAAAGCTGAAAAAGTGCTGCCGCAAGTTGAATATGTGGTGGATTCATTTAAGGTCGATCAAAAACATTTAAAAGCTTATAACGAAGTGTGTGGCTTTAAAAACAATGGTTATATCCCAGCGATTTATTTGGCTGTGCTTTCTCAAAGTTTGCAAATGCATATGATGACTACGGAAGCTTTTCCATTTGCGATCTTAGGTTTGGTACATATTCGTAACCAAGTGAAGCAATATCGCAAAGTCGGTGTGAATGAAACACTGTCATTGTCATGCAAATTTGGTGAATTACAGCCACATGATAAAGGCGTGCAATTTGACTTTATTACCACTGCAAAAGTGGGCGATGAAGTGGTTGTAGAATCATTAACCACGTATTTAGCACGTCAAAAAACAGAGAACAAAGCTGCGGTAAAATCTACCGAAACAAAGCCAGCAGAGTTGCAAGTTCAAGCTGAATGGAATGTTTCTGAAAATACCGGTCGCCGTTATGCGTTGACTTCTGGTGACTTTAACTTGATTCATATTCATGCTGTGACAGCTAAAGCGTTTGGTTTTAAACAAGCCATTGCACATGGTATGTGGAGTAAAGCCAAAGCTTTGTCGAGCTTAACTTTGCCAGATGCCTATGAAGCAGATGTATGGTTTAAATTACCCATGTATTTGCCTTCTCAAGTTGAGTTCCTAACTGCACAAACGGGTAAAGATACAGAGTTTGCCATTCGAAATAGTAAGAACAAAAAGCCGCATGTCGCGGGAAGTGTGAAGGCACTTTAAGACTTAAGCCTAAATCGATATCGGTTTAGGCTTTTTTGTTTTAATCTCAAGTTTTAATCTCAAGCGATTCATATTCAAAGGAATGATGATGCAGGCGCTCAAAGAATATCTATTTGCACAGAAAAATAATTATCAAGGTACAGTCGACGAGGCGTTTCAAGATTTAGCGGCGCAATTTAGCCGGATGCAGGATGCTCGAACCCACTTAGGCGGAGCTGCCTTGGTGGTGTATTTTAAAGGTCAAAAAGTCGTAGATATTTGGACTGGTAAAAAGTCAGCGGATGAAGCTTGGCAGTCCAATACCCCCTCTGTCTGTTATTCCACGGGTAAAGGTGTACTAGCAACGCTTGCACATATCTTAGTAAGCAAAGGCTTTCTTGATTACGATACTCCTGTTGCAGCATATTGGCCGGAGTTTGCTCAAAATGGTAAGTCGCATATCACATTAAGGCACATGTTGAGTCATCAGAGTGGTTTATACGATATCCGTAATATCATTGAAACAGCATCTGAAATGGCAGATTGGCCACATATGCTCAACGTCATCGAGCAAGCCAAACCACGTTTTGAGCCGACAACTGATGCGGCATATCAACCTTTAACCTTCGGTTGGCAAGTCGGTGGTGTACTTGAAAAGGCCACAGGTCGACCGCTTGCTGAACTGATGCAACAGTATTTGGTTGAGCCTTTAGCATTGGATCATGCTTTTTTTGGCGTACCAGAGCATCAACTTAGTGAGGTTGCTCGCTTGATTCCGAAAAAGAAACAAGTAGAGCGTGCTGTAGATACATCTGCACAAGAAAATACCCAAGCGCAGACAACGAAAAAAAAGACCGAGACACGAAAAGCTTCAATCTTTGATCAGCTTCTGCAACTTTCGGGACAAAATTTGCAAGACTTTCAAGATGGTATGATTCCAAAAGGAATGCGCAAGTTTTCATTTTTTAGTGATGAGGGTTTACAAGCCATTATACCTGCGGCTACTGGTGTATTTAGTGCCAATAGTTTAGCGAAAATCTATGCAATGCTGGCTAACCAAGGGCAGTGGCAAGGACAGACCTTAATCACGCCACAAGTTTTTGAATCTTTAAGTAAAATTCAATATAAAAAACGTGATCGTATTATGCCTTTACCAATGAATTGGCGTTTGGGTTATCACCGCATTTTAACTTTAGGCAAATCTAGTGAAGGTTTTGGACATATAGGTTTTAATGGTTCTGGGGCCTGGTGTGATCCGCAGCGTGATTTAAGTTTTGCTTATACACATAACTTTGCGACGGGTTCAATCACTGGCGATTATCGCTTATGGGGCTTAACTCAAGAAACGCTACGCTGTGCAGACAAAGCACTTAAAGGACGTAAGGGCTGGCTTTAAGATACTTCGGGATAGAACAGGAATTGGGGAAATGTGAAAAATATGCTATTTTCCCACGCAGTTTTAGACTGCTGTGATATCCCTATGAAAAAAGTTGTTTTGATTCCCTTAGTAGTAACGTCGGCAATGTTGGGTTGTCAGGATTCAACTCAAACGAAAGCAAAAGAGATAGAAGCGATTACTGCCGAAAAACAGCAAGCTGCATGGGTCGGTGATTTTAAAGGTACCACGCCGTGTATGGGCTGTCTTTCTCGTTGTGAAGATTGTCCTGGCATGGCTGTGGCTATAGAGCTACATGAAGACCAAACCTATACACTCACTCGTGAAAGTCTAAGTGGTCATAACGAAGTAGAAGTGCTAAAAGGTGTAATTCGTTTTAAAGATGAATCAAAGCAGCAGCTAGAACTTATGAATGTGCAAACGCGTAATCTTTTGTATGTTGATTTGGATCAGCAATTACTTGAAATTCGGGAAGACCAGACGGCGAAACGCTATCAAATGCAGAGTGATTTTTTGCTTAAGCGGGCAGAGACTTAATTATAATTAAATCGTTCTTTCTTTACGTAGTTTGTCAGTCATGATAAAAAACCACTTTATAGTCTAATTTTTATAAATAATGATAAAAAAAGAATTATCAATTACGGAGTTATTTGGAATTTTATCCATAGCAGCCCTCACAATTTCTGTTATTTCGAATGCATTTTTCTATTACTCTTTAGATGCTATATGGATAATGTCTGTTTTATCTCCATCATTTTATATTTTTGAAATTATTAAGGTATTAGTCTTAAGTTGTTCAGTCATAGCCGTAGTTGGTGTTCTATTAGATTTCTATAAATTTTTATTTAAACAATATTGCAAAAGTAAGCCTAAAAAGAAAATTTTAGTTTCTAATCATATTACGGAAGCAGAGCTGAAAGAAAAAATCGAACAGTTTTTAAAAAAGCATAAGCTGCTACAAGCTATATTTGTCATTATTGTATGTGTTAGTGGGCTAATTACGCTCTATGTAAATAACTTTATTGGTCAAACTTCAATGCTATGGGGTGCTGTTCTAATTGGTATAACTCTCAATATTTTTACCGATGATGAAGTGCGCAGAGATAAACCACTTAAATTTTTGGTGTTAACCATTCTTGCCATATTTGCTACCTGTTTTTCTGCACAGTTAAAATTAAATGATATAAAGAAGTCGCCTGTAGCTACATTGAAAATCAAAGACGTAAATAAATGGTATGTTCTGGACAGTTTTCAAGGTAATGTAATCTTGTTTAATGATTCAGAAAATAAATCAAATATTAAAGTCGTTAAATTCGAAGATATTGATCGAATTAGTTCCACTGACTAAGAACTTCATTCACTCTTAGACAAAAAAACAGTATGCTTACACCTGTAAAAAGGAGCATACATGTATCAAGTACTTGCACGAAAATACCGTCCACGAAATTTCATTGAACTCGTGGGGCAAAACCATGTGTCACGCGCACTTACCAGTGCCTTAGAACGTGGTCGGTTACATCATGCGTATTTATTTACAGGTACTCGTGGCGTGGGTAAAACCACCATTGCCCGTATTTTGGCAAAATGTCTGAACTGTGAAACGGGTGTAACATCAACGCCGTGTGAAGTCTGCCCAACGTGTAAAGCAGTAAATGAAGGCCGTTTTATTGATTTAATTGAAATCGATGCGGCATCACGGACCAAAGTTGAAGATACCCGAGAGCTTCTCGACAACGTTCCTTATGCTCCAACCCAAGGTCGCTTCAAGGTTTATCTAATCGATGAAGTGCATATGCTCTCTACGCATTCATTTAATGCGTTATTAAAGACTCTAGAAGAACCGCCAGAGCATGTGAAGTTCTTATTTGCTACTACAGATCCTCAAAAATTACCGATTACTGTCATTTCACGTTGCTTGCAATTTACTTTGCGTCCTTTAGCCGTGGATGAAATCACCACGCATCTGACCGATATTTTACAAAAAGAACAAATTCAAGCGGAGCAAGATGCGATTTGGCAAATTGCTGAATCGGCTCAAGGTTCACTGCGTGATGCATTGTCACTAACTGATCAAGCGATTGCCTATGGTCAGGGTTCAATTCAGCACCAAGATGTTAAAGACATGTTGGGCCTAATTGACCGTACGATCATTTATGATTTGATTTTAGCCATTCATCAAAATCAGCGTGAACGCGTGAGTGCTTTACTCATGCAATTCCGCCAACAAGCACTGGATGTTTCACTGGTATTGGATCAGTTGATTTCGACTTTGCATGAACTGGCATTATTACAATACTTGCCAGACTTAGCGTTGAAATATAGCGCTGAGATCAATCAAAAAATTATGCAATTGTCGCAGTTGATTTCAGCTCAAGATTTGCAGTTGTATTATCAAGTCGCATGCAAAGGTCGGGCAGACTTGCAGTTGGCAGTCACGCAAGAGCAAGGTTTTGAGATGTGTGTGCTGCGTCTATTAGCATTCCGACCATTACAGCCAAACGAAATGTTGGCCTCTGCCGTACAGCAAGAGTCAGCCGCACAGCCACAGCTTGCTCAAAATCAGGCCGAAACAGTTCAGCCGACTCAAACACAGTCTTTGCAGCAACCCAATACCGTTGTTGAGTCTGCTGCACAGGTTGCCACTGTTGAGCAGCCTGAAGCTGTACCCGCTGTAGACACATCGCCAGCTTTCGATGATTTTGATGATTCACATTATGATGACGATGATGGCTATGTTTCTGCACCTGCAGTCGATGAACCTTCATCTGATGATTTTTTAGATGATCCTGAAGAGGATGTGATTAGCCAAACTTCTACAGCATCTACATCAAATGGCACTCTAGATACGCAAGAGGTTGCATCTGTTGAATCTGTAGCGACACAGCAAAATGACACGCTTGTTATGGATGCCGTGGCAGAAGATACATTATTTGATTTAGATCCGACGCCGAGTACTGAAACTGAAGAAGTTGATGTAAGCGCTATAAATTTTGAAGATATTGCACCTTTAGAATCAACAGCTTTAGAGTCAACAAGTACACAGACTGAAACGACTCAGCCACATTTGACAGATGTAGTTGAGCCACAGCATGAGGTGAATGAATCAGTTTCGGGGGCTCAAGATCACAATGGTTTTGATCTAGCATCACCACAAGTTACGCTAAGTTCAGTTTCTTCGGATGCTGTTCAAACGGGTTCATCTTCTACTTTGATGCCACAAGATATTTTGACTTTACAGCCTCAAAACCTTGAAGGTGAGTGGACGGTCGAAAAGTGGGAGTATTGGTTCCGAAATAGCCAACTTTCACCTGCGGTACAAGAGTTGGCGCAGCATGGCATTATGCGCGGTACAATTGACGGTGAATCGACTTTCCATATTCCAAAGCGGTACGAAGCTTTAGTGACTCAATTACAGCATGTATTGGAACAAGCCCTTCATGCGCAATGGTCAAAATGTCGTTTCCATATCAGCTTTGAAGATGTCGAAGAAACCACACCGTATGCTTTACAGCATGTCCGCAAAGAAAAAGCGTTTGCACGTGCAAATGAGTTATTACATGCAGAGCCTGTTGTGAAAGATTTGCTCAAAAGCTTTGATGGTGAGTTGCAAAATATCCAGCTCAAATAAGTTCTAAGCTGGATTCTAAAAATTAAAGTAAAAACTGAGTTAAAGCATCTCGCATATCATCGGGTATCGAGGTGCTTTTTCGTGTTTGGCGGTCAACAAACACATGCACGAAATGTCCTTGGGCTGCAGCCTCATTTTGTCCTTGTTTAAAAATAGCCAAGTCATAGCGCAGTGAAGAATTACCAATTTTTTCAATCGCAACCCCAACTTCAATGATTTCTGGATAGGACAGTTCTTGTAAAAAACTGCAGGCTGAATCGACCACTAAACCGATGATCGGGGTATTTTGCAAATCAAAACCGGCATGTTGAATCAAGAGTGCATTTGCAGCGGTATCAAAATAGCTGTAATAGGTGACATTATTGACATGGCCATACATATCGTTGTCTGCCCAACGCGTTTGGATTGGAAATAAAAATCGATAGTTTTGGCGGCGTTTAGTTTCAGGTTTCATCGTTGGTATTTTCTTTATTTCAAAAATGAGTGAACTTTAGGCATATATTGATTGGTAAATCTGGCGAGCATCTTCAAACTGCAGTTCTCGCGGATTATTTTGTAATAGTCGTGTTTGTAATAATGCGTCTTCTGCTAAACGATCGAGCATATTTTCAGGCACATTCAGTTGGCTGAGTTTTAGCACCAAACCGCTCTGATCTAAATGATTTTGCATATGATCAATAAATAAATCACATAAACCATCGGTACAGCCCGTACTGTATGGGTCTAGCCAACTCATAAGTTCTGCATAATGCTGCTTGGCCTGAGGTGCATTAAACTTTAACACTTCAGCGAGAACCAGTGCATTGGTATGACCATGCGAGAGATGAAAGTGTCCACCGAGTGGATAGGCGAGTGCATGCACCGCTGCAACTGGTGCATTAGCAAAGGCCTGACCTGCAAGCATTGAACCGACTAGCATGTGCTGACGCGCTTCGAGGTTATGTCCATCTTGTAAAACCACTGCTAAGTTTTTATTTAATAAACGCAAAGCTTGTTTGGCGAGCATATCCGCATACGGATTTTTTTTAATTTTTGACGTATAGGCTTCAATGGCATGCACCATGGCATCGATACCTGTCGCTGCGGTAATATGTGCGGGAAGATTTAAAGTAAAGTTCGCATCGAGGATACAGACATCGGCATACAGTACAGGGGAGACGATACCAGTTTTGGTGGTTTCACCTGTAGTGACGATAGAGATTGGTGTGACTTCAGAGCCGGTCCCTGCCGTTGTCGGGATCAAAATGAGCGGTAAGCGTGGTCGTTTTGCATTAGCAACACCATATAAATCACTGATCTGTTGTGTTTGCTTAGGATGAGCCAAGATCGCGATAATTTTAGCCACATCCATTGAACTGCCACCGCCAAAACCAATAATCAAATCTACTTTTTCATTCTTGGCAAATTGAACTGCATCCAAAACTATATGTTCTGCAGGGTCAGCTTGAATACTGGAATAAATTACATAGTCTTGATGGATACTTTCTAAAATATCCAAAATGGGTAAATGTAATTGTTGTTGCAACATACCGGGGTCGGTCACAAACATGACACGTTTGGCTTGAAAGTCGCCTAGGACCTCTCTCAGTTGGGAAATAGAGCCTAAGCCTGAAATAATATTGCTGACGGTTTGAAACTGAAATTGACTCATTGGCTTATCCCTAATTTTTTATATCCAAATAAACATTATTCTTGAGTGTTGATATAGGATTCATCCTGTAAATAACTTAACATAAGACGCTTGAAATAAAAGTAGTCTTGAGGTTGTTATGTCATCCAGCACGCCATATAAGGTGTTGTGTGTTTGTTTAGGAAATATTTGCCGTTCACCTACGGCTGAAGTGGTTCTCAGACATTTTTGTGATGAAGCGCAACTCAATATTCACGTCGACTCTGCGGGTACGAGCAATTATCATCCGGGCAAAGCGCCTGATCTTCGTAGCCAACAGCATGCAAAATTACGAGGCTATAACTTATCTGCATTACGCGCACGTCAGTTAACGGTTCATGATTTTATTGAATTTGATTTGATTTTGGCCATGGACTACGAAAATTTAGACAATATTCAAAACCTCATGCAAAAGGCGCAGCAACAATTCGGTCAACTACGTGCACAAGTGTCTTTGATGAGTCAACATGATCACCAATATCCGCAACAAGAAGTACCAGATCCGTACTATGGTGGTGATGCAGGGTTTGAACATGTATTAGATCAATGCGAATCTAGCAGTCAGGCTTGGGTCAATTATTTAAAAACTCAGTTACAAGCACAGCAAAAAAATTAAGGTTTAAGAATGCAAATTCAAACACAGGTTCAGCTTAAGCCATTTAATACATTAAGCCTCGATGCTGTAGCATCTCATTATGTACGTGTTCAATCGGTAGAAGATATCCAAGCAGCGCTCGACTTTGCCAAAGCTGAGCAATTAAATGTATTGGTACTTTCAGGAGGCAGTAATATGCTGTTGCCTGAGCAAATACATGCTTTAGTGATGCACATGGATATTCAAGGGATTGAATATGTACAAGACGATGCCGATACACAGACTTTAAAAGTGGGTGCAGGGCAAGTGTGGCATGACTTTGTGCTATGGACGACGGCACACCAGTTTTATGGCTTACAAAATTTAGCATTGATACCCGGTTTAGTCGGTGCTTCACCTGTGCAAAATATTGGAGCTTATGGTGTTGAGGCGGGTGAATTTATTGAATCTGTGCAGGTCTATGACCGAGTAACAGAACAGCAAAGTAGTATTAGCGCTGCCGATTGTCATTTTTCATATCGCCATAGTATTTTTAAAGATGAGCCAGAGCGTTTTATTATTACGCATGTGACTTTTAAACTTTTAAAACATGCCGATTTAAAATTAAATTATGGTGATTTAAAGCAGGCGGTAGGCGAAGACTTAAGTGCAGAAAACCTACAACAACAAGTCATTCATATCCGTCAAACCAAACTTCCAGATCCGAAAGAATTTCCAAATGTCGGAAGTTTCTTTAAAAATCCTGTGATTAGCCAGCAAGCCTTTGACCAAATTGCGCTGCAATTTCCAAATTTACCCCATTATCCACAACCGAATAATGCGGTAAAACTGGCAGCTGGCTGGTTGATTGATCAAGCGGGTTGGAAAGGGAAATCTGTGGGTTCAGTGGGTATGTTCCATAAGCAAGCTTTGGTGTTGGTCAATTATCAGGACGCCACGCTGCAAGATGTACGTACAACTTACAAAGCTGTACAACATGATGTTTTTGAAAAATTTAATATTGAACTACATCCTGAGCCTGTATTATTTGATACAAATGGCTTGATTCGATCTCACGCAGATTAATAAAAACATAGGTTTTAGATTTATGCATAAAACACATTGGATGGTTCGCTTAGTACAAATTGCCGCAGTGCTATTTGTACTTTTGGGCTGTCTGATGATTTTTATCTATACGCCGTTTTATTCTAAATTGATCGTTAAAAGTTTAAATTATTTCGTTCCTGTAGAAGTCAATCAGCTCGCAGCGCAAAGTCAAAAACTCGGTGCTTTGAGTGATGATGATAATTATGAGCCGGGTTCTGACTTATGGATCGCGCGCCAAGCGTATTTAAAACTCATGGAGCAAGCCATACAGTCTGATGAGCCTCAAGACTTGACCCTTATACAAGCGCGTTATAAGGCTTTACAGCAGCTCATTGAAGAAGAACATGAAAAAGAAATAAGTGATAATCAAAAGGACATACCGAAAGTTCCTTTGCTGAATCCTTCTGCATCCGAGGCGGCATCCTCTGAAGCAATGGCGGAAAATCCTGCTCAAAAAATGAAAGAGCTGCTCGAACTCAATAGTGCGGAAAATAAAGGACTCATGACGCAATATACAGAGTTCTTAAAAACTCATGAAATTGAACAAGCTGCTTCAGAAGCGGAACCGATCGATGATGAAACCTATCTTGATCTAGCCAAAATGAAAGATAAAACCCTGAAGCAGCCAACCGCAGATCCGTATGCGATCGTGGTGTTAGGTGGTGGCTTAACTTTAGATAAAAATGATAAAGATATCGTGGTGAATGACTACACACGACTTCGACTGGAAAAAACACTCGATGTCGAACGCGCACATAAGTTACCGATTGTACTGAGTGGTGTGGAAGCACCGTATATGCAAGCTTGGTTAAAGCAATATGATGTCGATGCGAAATTGCTTGAAAACCGGAGTATGAATACTTGCGAAAATTCACGCTTTAGTTCGTTATTGTTACAGAAAAAAGGCGGCGCACCGACGGTTATTTTAATCACCGACCAATATCATATGCCTCGAACACGGCGTTTATTTGCATTAAATGGTATTGAAACCATTCCTGTTGTTGCACCTATGCCAACGACATTAACCACATGGCGACCAAGTGAAAAAAATTATGATCATAGTCGTCGTGCCAATTATGAATTATTAGCTACCTTACGTGACGTTTGGTTTGGCTCAAGTGACTGTCGGGAGGTCCCATAATGTCAGATATCCCATTTCTTAATCCTTCGATTCTTAAACAATTAGATCTTCCAGTTCCAAGTCGAGAATTAACCCCACAATTATTAGAACCGCTAAATTTAAATCGGCCGTTTGAGCCTAGTGTCGAAATACAATCTTATCGACGACTCTACGGCTTAGATGCCTTGAACTGCGAACATTGGCAAGGCTATGTAGAAATGCCTTTGTTCAAACTACATGTACAAGTGTTTCAACCGAAACTAAAGGCTGAAACAGATGTCATTAAAGGCACTGTATTTTTATTACATGGTTATTTAGAGCATAGTGGAATATATCAGCCGATTATTCGTGAGCTCTTAGATCAAGGTTTTAGTGTTTTGACCTATGATTTACCGGGGCATGGTCTAAGCAATGGCTCGCCAGCCAGTATTCAAAACTTTGACCATTACCAACAAGTTTTGGAAGCGGTATATCGTTATGTGAAACATGCAGCTCAATTACCGACACCGTGGTTAGGGATTGGGCAGAGTACGGGTGGTGCGATTTGGCTGCATCATCTGTTAGATTTTGCTGAACATCGCAAAAACCCTTATGTCGAACGGGTTTTATTATTATCTCCGCTGATTCGTCCTGCAAAAACGGCATGGTGGCATAACTCGGTTGGATTAGGCATTATTCGTCGTATTAAACGTGAAGTGCCACGTCATTTTAGACGGAATAATCACAACCCTGAGTTTTTACGTTTTGTACGTTTAAAGGATCCTCTACAACCTCGAATGATGGGGATGGATTGGATTTTGGCCATGTCAAAATGGATGCAGGAAATGGAAGAACGACCTGCGTGTCGTATTCCAGTGTGGTTAGCTCAAGGCGCACAGGATCAAACGGTGGATTGGCGTTATAACATTGAGTTTATACGTCGTAAATTCCGTTTACAGACGCTTCTCATGCTTGAAGAAGGTTCACATCAGCTGATTAATGAACGTGCCGATATTCGTGCTGCATTAACAGGTTTGATCCCGGCATTCTTGCATGCTCAATCGAATAGTAAGTCTTATTACTAACTGATGTTACGCACTAACATCAGGAGCGTAATTTGATTCAAATAAAAGTACGATACGCGGGAAGTTCATCCGCAAGTGTTTGAGACAGGACTACTTCTAATCAAAAATGTTTTTGCAATACTTTGAATAATTTGACGCTAGTGAACGAGTTTTGTCGGTGAGGTGCATTGCACCGCAAGATGGTTTCCTTGCGAAGCTTTGCTTCTCATTTTGCCGAAACAAAAGTACCTCCAGCCGAAGGGTAATCCCTTTATTTAAGCCCTAGATGTAAGACTCCGTCGAATAGGCTTAGAAATTATTTTAAAAATGCGTATTTACTTTTACGCGCGTAACATCAGTTACTAATTGACGATTGAGCACAGCCTACCTTAATCAGTGTGATGGATCTAGACGAAAAAAAGAGGCGTGGACGCCTCTTTTTTTTGGGTGGAGGAATCAGAACTTTTCTAGATGGGCCATATTCCACATACGGAAATAGAAGTTTTCTTCATCTTTATTTTCACAACTGAGCAGCTCCCCATCTTTTAACCAAAAATGTAGCTGTGCATAGTTTTTAATTTCACGGTTATTAATCCGCTGCGCTAGATGGTGCGCACGGATATCTGATGGATGTTGTAAACCTGCTGAGGCAATAAGTTCAGATAAGCCATGCAAGGTATTTTTGTGGAAATTAAAAACACGTTCTGCTTTGGTCGGAACATGGATGGCTTTTTGACGGTCTTTGTCCTGCGTTGCAACGCCAACTGGACATTGGTTGGTATGACAGCTTTGAGCTTGAATACACCCGACTGCAAACATAAAGCCACGAGCTGAGTTGACCCAATCTGCGCCAATCGCCATGGTACTGGCAATATCAAAAGCACTAATAATTTTACCACTGGCACCGACTTTAATTTTTGAACGCAAGCCTGCACCAATCAGGGTGTTATTGACAAAGAGTAGGCCTTCACGCAGTGGTGTCCCCATATTATCAATCAGTTCTATAGGTGCAGCGCCAGTCCCACCTTCAGAACCATCCACCACGATAAAATCAGGTGTGATCCCCGTATGTAACATGGCTTTTACGATACTCATAAATTGCCACGGTTGCCCGATACACAGTTTAAAACCCACAGGTTTGCCTTCTGACAGTTCGCGCAATTGCTGAATAAATTGCATCATTTCTATAGGGGTGCTAAAGGCAGGATGGCTAGATGGCGAGATACAGTCATGTTCACGGCTGACACCACGGATTTGAGCAATCTCTTCGGAAATTTTGTCTTTAGGTAAAATGCCACCATGGCCTGGTTTTGCACCTTGAGATAATTTGATCTCAATCATTTTGACTTGAGGGTGCTTGGCTTGTTCAGCAAAACGTACAGGGTCGAATTGACCATCAATCGTACGGCAGCCAAAGTAACCACTACCGAGTTCCCAGACAATGTCGCCACCATTTTCCAAGTGATACGGACTAATACTGCCTTCACCGGTGTCATGGTAGAAATTGCCCATTTTTGCGCCTAAGTTTAAGGCACGAATGGCATTGGCACTTAAACTACCAAAGCTCATCGCAGAAATGTTTAATATCGATGCGCTATACGGTTGCTTGCATTGTTCATTGCCAATGTTAATACGGAATGTTTCAGGAATGGCAGGAATGCAAGGTGACAAGGAGTGATTAATAAAGCGGTAATCATTTTGGTAAACATCAACAATTGAACCAAATGGTTTATCTGCATTTTGGTTTTTTGCACGTTGATAGACCAAACTACGCTGCATACGAGAAAAGGGCAGAGCATCTTGATCAGATTCAATAAAATATTGGCGAATTTCAGGTCGAAATTCTTCAAATAGAAAACGAAAGTGCCCCATGATGGGGTAATTTTTTAAGATCGAATGTTTGTTTTGTATGACGTCATACAAACCCAATAAACTCAAAAGCCCAGTAATGACCCAGATACTATTCAATAAGGTTTGTGGAATGAAATATTGAATATAACGAGGGGAATAACCTAAATGAAAACTCGAAATGAGTAGGAAGATAAAAATACAAGCAAACCAAATGGAATGCCGAGAAAAAAAAGTATTTAGTAGCTTGTGGCGAATAGTTTGCGCTGGACTGGCCATATTTTGAAAAATCTTATTCAGCTCATTTGCTCATAATTTGCCGAGTTTATGCACAATGCTCAAGCTTTAATTTGTTGATTCAGTGTAGCATTTATAAAAAGCAGCACTGAAGTTGAATGATTTTTTCATTTAAAGCCAAATGAGATAAGAAAAGCAGGATTGTTCTTTAAGAAAATTTATGAAAAGTAGCGCGGTTCTTGTTATTTCACAGTGAACAAAATGGAGGTTATAGTGATTTTACTTTCTAAACACGAGGTGCTGAATATGACTATGAAATCTATTCGTTATAATAATGCCGACCTAGCCTGCCTATGTCAGTAATTGATTATAGCCATGAGAAATTAGCGCTACGGCATAAGGTATTCAGCAGATACGTATGCTGTAGTTCCTTTGACCTAAACGACTAAAATTACAAAAATATTCTAAGAAATTATCCAGTCCCAGCGTTGGGACTTTTTTATGTGTTGATATTTTAAGGGAAAATCTAAGCATAAATAATGTACTAGATATTCATTATGCGTTAGAAGTTGTCACCTCAAATAAAAGAATGATACGCGGTAAGGTCATCCGCAAGTGTTTGAGACAGGACTACATTTATTTAAAAATGTTTTTGCGATACTTTGAATAAGTAGACGTTAGTGAACGAGTTTTGCGGATGACAATGGTTTTGGGTACTTTTGCCGAAACAAAAGTACCTCCAGCCGAAGGCTAATTCCTTTATTTAAACCCTAGATGTAAGACTCCGTCGAATAGACTTAAAAATCATTTTTAAAATGCGAAATTAGGGTCTGTTGACATTTGTTGATTAAAAAAATAGCGAGATAGTAAAATTAAATCGCCAAACCCAATTTTACACTCGCTATGCCTCGAACAATGCTAAATGATCAACACTGGTCCAAGTTACTTG